>CAMYWS010000259.1 GCA_947302865.1 uncultured Clostridia bacterium | reverse complement strand
AGGCGTCGCGCAAGATGATGAAGCAGATGACCGGCGGGTTCAAAAAGGGCAAGAAACGGCGGGGCGGCTTCCCGTTCGGATTCTGAGCCCGGAAATACAGGGACGAAAACGGCTGTGCCGTATTCGATATATTAAAAACAAAAAAGGATAAGGAGAAACAAAACCATGTTGAAGATCAGACTGAGAAGAATGGGCGCGAAGAAGCAGCCTTTCTACCGTATCATCGTTGCGGATTCCCGCGCACCGCGTGACGGCGCGTTCGTGGAGGAACTCGGTTACTACAATCCCACCAAGGAGCCCGCGGAGCTCGTGGTTGACAACGACCGTGCGAAGGAATGGATGAAGAACGGCGCACAGCCTACCGACACCGTTCGCGGCCTTCTGAAGAAGGCGGGCGCGATCGACTGATCGAGGCGGCTATGGACAAGCTCGTTGAATTCATCGCAAAGAGCCTCGTCGATCATCCCGAAAACGTCAAGGTAACGACGCGCGAGGAGGACGACAGCATCGTCATCGAGCTCGTCGTCGATCCCGAGGATACCGGCAAGGTCATCGGCAAGCAGGGACGCATTGCGAAGGCGATCCGCGCGATCGTCAAGGCGGCGTCCATCAACGACGAAAAGAAGGTCGTCGTCGACATTCTGTGAGCGCAGCGTATTACCGGATCGGCGTGATCGTGCGTCCGCACGGTGTGCACGGCGCGGTGAAAACCGAGCCGCTGACCGATTCGAGCAAGCGCTTTCGCGGTCTGACGGAAGCTTTCTTAGAGTTGCACGGGGAAATGCGCCCCGTGCAGCTTTCTGTTGCGTCCGTTGCGCCGGACAGCGTCATTCTGACCGTGGCGGGCTGCGAAACGCCGGAGCAGGCGAACGCGCTTCGCGGCGCGTATCTCTGCGTCGACAGGGCGCACCGGGTGAAGCTTCCGAAGGATACGTATTTCGTGACCGACCTCATCGGCTGCGAAACGTTCGACACCGACGGAAACGCCTACGGCAGGGTCACCAACGTCTATGAGACCGGCGCGAACGACGTGTACGAGATCGAACACGGCAAGCTCATGGTACCCGCGTTGAAGCGCGTACTGAATGAGGTCGATACGGACGCGGGACGGATCGTGTTCGACGCACAGGTTTTGAAGGAGGTCGGGCTCTTTGAAGATTGATATTCTGACCCTGTTTCCCGAAATGTTCGAAGGCGTGATGAACGCCAGCATTCTCGGACGAGCACAGGCAAGCGGCGTCCTTTCGATCGAAACGCACGACATCCGCGCGTATGCCGACAACAAGCACCGCAAGACAGACGACTATCCGTTCGGCGGCGGCGCGGGGCTTGTCATGATGGCGCAGCCGATCTTCGACTGCATGGCGGCGGTCTGCGGCGGCGAAAAACCGCACCGGATCCTTCTGACCCCGCGCGGAAAGCTGCTCACAAGCGAACGCGCAAAGGAGCTCAGTAAGCTCGACCGGCTCGTGCTGTTGTGCGGGCATTACGAGGGCGTGGATGAGCGCGTGAACACGCTCATCGACGAGGAGATCTCTATCGGCGACTATGTGCTGACCGGCGGAGAGCTGCCCGCGATGGTGCTCATCGACTGCCTTTCCCGCTTCATTCCGGGTGTCTTGGGCAGCGAGGAAAGCGCGGAGGACGAGTCGCACGCAAACGGGCTTTTGGAATACCCGCAGTACACGCGCCCGGCGTCGTTCCGCGGACTGGATGTGCCGGAGATCCTCTTAAACGGCCATCACGCGAACATCGCAAAGTGGCGGCACGAACAGGCGATGGAAAAGACCCGCGAAATGCGTCCGTGCCTCTTGGGGAACTTCGGAAAAAATCCGCGATAGATCCGATCGGATACACTGGCCTTCCCCTCGAGGGGAAGGGGGACCGCTTGCGGTGGATGAGGTGTCAAGCAAGTACGAATAACACCTCATCAGTCACCTGACGGCGACAGCTTCCCCTCAAGGGGAAGCCATTTTGCTTACAGTGTGCATTCTCGGGAACTTCGGAAAAAATCCCGCAAAATAAGCAAAATTGGGGCTTGCATTTCCATCATGGCTATGGTATAATGCGCCTTGCGACATCGGGCGGTCCGCCGACAGCATTGATCGTGAACGCCTGTTTCAAATAGAAAAAAGGAGAAAATCAAACATGTCCGACATCATTCGTGAACTCGAAAAAGAACAGCTCAGAAGCGACCTGCCCGAGCTGGAAGTCGGCGATACCGTTCGCGTTTTCGTGAAGGTCGTCGAAGGCAACCGTGAAAGATTGCAGAACTTTGAAGGCATCGTCATCAAGATCCAGGGCGGCGGCATCCGCAAGTCCTTTACCGTTCGTCGTATGTCCTACGGCATCGGCGTCGAGCGTACCTTCCCGTACCACAGCCCGCGCATCGGCCGCATCGAAGTGGTCCGTCACGGCGTGGTCCGCAGAGCGAAGCTCTTCTACCTCCGCGAGAGAAGCGGCAAGGCAGCGAAGATCCGCGAGCGCATCGACGAGAAGAAATAAGTTTC
>CAMYWS010000258.1 GCA_947302865.1 uncultured Clostridia bacterium | reverse complement strand
GAAATAAGGACATACAGAAAAAGGACCTCGTTTGAGGTCCTTTTTTCGTTCAGTCAAACAGCTGACCGGGAAGCTTGAGCTTCTCCTTTTTCGGGAAGGAGGCGTCGAACAGTTCCGCGTCGTCCGGGTCCACATAATAGCCCGGCGGCGTCTGATACACGCCTGTGACGCCGTCGAGATATCCAGGGACGAGCTCCCTGCAGAGAAAGAACGAATCATCCTCGCCCTCTTCGAGATCGTGATAGCGGATGCCGAACTTCCTTGCATAATCGAAGCCGCTGTGTCCGTAAAAGCCGATATTGCCCTCAAACAGCACCGCGGAAAAGCCCATTTCCGTCGCCTTTTCAAGCGAATAATCCAGCAGCATTTTGCCGTAGCCCTGCCGTTTTTTCGCGGGCGTGATGCCGATCGGACCCATCGTGAGCACCTCGACGCGTCTGCCGTCGTCGGCGTCGATGTGCGTTTTCATAAACATGTTCTGTCCGATGAGCTCCCCGTCCTGTTCCATGACGAAATCGAGCGCATGAACGAACGCGGGATCGTCGCGCAGCACGTGGATCACGTAGTGCTCCAGGCAGCCCGGGCGGTACACGTTCCAGAACGCTTCCCGCACGAGGGTTTCGACGGCGCGATAGTCCGATTCGGTCTCTCGACGAATGATGCAGTCCATGGATACCTCACTGTGTTTCTTTTCCGGTCCGGACAGGCGCATGTCCGGCGAGGTCTGAGGCAGGCGGGATCAGTCGCCCTGATGCACGACGACCTGCGGGAACGGGATCTCGACGCCCTTTTCGGCGAACAGCACGCGGATATCGCGCGCCAGACGGCGCTTGGCGACGAAGACGTTCTCCTCCCTGCACGAGACGGCAAAGCGGAGACGCACGCCGCTTTCGCCGAGGTCTTCGACGCCCATGTAATCAGGCGCGGCAAGGTACAGGTCGCGATGCTCCTCAAACATGCGGGCAAGCTCCGGCGGAAGCATCTTTTCAAGCGCTTTGAGATCGGTGTCGTATGCGACGTCGACTTCGCAGATCGCGAGCGAGGCGTTGCGGGAGCGGTTCTGGAGATTTCGGATATCGGAGTTGTTGACGATCTTCAGGTTGCCGCCCGCGTCCTCGAGGACGGTCGTACGCACGCCGATGCTGCGGACGACGCCGCGGAAATCGTCGAGCACGATGATGTCGCCGATGCCGTACTGCCCCTCAAAGATGATGAAGAAGCCGGTGATGATGTCCTCGATCAGGCTTTGCGCGCCGAAGCCGAGCGCGAGACCGATGATCCCGACGCCCGCAAATACCGCCGTCATACTGACGCCGAGAATGCCGAGCCCCCAGATGATCGCCGCAATCACGGCAACGTACTTCAGAAGACTCAGCAGCAGCGTCGCGATGGACGCGGAGCGGTTGTTCCGTTTGGCAAGCAGACCGAAGATCCAGCGCAGAATAAGATAGCAGAGACAGACGACCGCGATCGCGAGCACGACGTTCAGAACCCGCGACAATGAGATCCGGAAGTCCCCTCCGATCAGGAAATTTTCCCTGGTGGTCTCCTGCATCTCCTTTGCCGTATCCGGCTTCAGGATCCACTGCGGATTCAGCAGCAGAACGATGAGCACGATCGCGACCGCCGCGCCGATGAACGTTCCGACGCCTCTGCGTCTTTGCTTTTCAGTCGATGTTGAACGTTTCAATTGTGTAGCCCTCCCAATCATCATAATACAAGGCAATATCATATTTGTACTGTCCCGGAGGCAGAACATCCGTCAGATTATAGATGTAACGGACGCTGGCGCCGTTCCGTTCCACGGTCGGCGCGGGCAGCGCCACATATTCCGAATTGTCATCGTCGATCACGCGGAAGAGGGAATAGTATGCGTTGTTGACGTCGATCTCGTTCGGATCGACCAGATCGCTGTCGATCGTGAACGTCAGCGTCAGCACCTGTCCGTCCGACGTGTTCGTGACGTTCGTACCCGAAGCGGTGACAAACGTTCCGCTGTAAATGAACATTTCCTCCGACTCGAGCGTCTCAGAGATCCCGTCCGGATAGGTGTACGTGATCCGGATCTTGACCTTCGCGGCCGCACCGGGGTTGTCGCCGCGGTCGAGGAAATAATACAGATCGTAGCACATCCAGTCGTCCTCGCCGTCGCTCGGATCGTACGTCGCCGTTTCTTCCGTGGCAGCAAAGCTGCCGCTCTCGTTGGTGAGCAGCGTCGCTTTCGCCGTTCCGCCCTTCAGATCGTTCAATTCGAGCTGGAAGCCGACCAGGTATTCGCCGTTGTTCGGGAAGTTGTCATTATAGTGCATCGCACCGTATTCCACCAGCACCGGCTGATTGTGCGGAATATAGGGCGTGGGCGTGGGTATCGGCGTCGGCGTGGGCGTCGGCGTGGGCGTCGGTGTAGGCGTCGGTGTAGGCGTCGGCGTGGGCGTCGGCGTAGGCGTCGGTATAGGCGTCGGCGTAGGCGTAGGCGTAGGCGTAGGCGTAGGCGTGGGCGTGGGCGTCGGC
>CAMYWS010000257.1 GCA_947302865.1 uncultured Clostridia bacterium | reverse complement strand
TTGGAGATCAGCGAATTGCAAACGGCGAGGATCTCCGGCGTCGATCGGTAGTTTTCGTTCATCATGACGGTTTTCGTTTCCGGAAACTGCCTGTCGAAATCGAGCAGATACTTCACGTTCGCCCCTCGCCAGGTATATATCGTCTGATCCGGATCGCCGACGATAAACAGGTTTTTGTGGTAGCCGCACAGGACTTCCATCAGCTCATACTGCAGACCGTCGATGTCCTGAAACTCGTCGATCATAATGTACTCGAGCCGCTTCTGCCATTTCAGCCGGATGTCCTCGTGTTCATGGAAGATGTAAAGCGTGAACTTGATGAGATCGTTGTAATCCAGCCCGAAGCACTTCTTCTGCTGATACAGATATCCGTAGAACAGGATGTCGTTCGTGCCGACTGCGTTCATGTACTTCTCATGCAGCGCGTCGAGCGATAAGTTTATCAGATCCAGATAGTATTCCGGCTTCTTGAACAGCTTCTGGATCTCGAACATATCGCGGGCGTTCGAAAACGTCATGTCCCGCAGCGTCAGCCCGCGCTCTTCATAGATGATCCGGAGCATGTCGTCGATGTCCGAATTGTCGAGCACGAGAAAGCTCTTCGGGTACTGCACCGCGTGGCTGTCCTCCTGCAGAACGGATACGCAAAAGCCGTGAAAGGTGTTGATGTATCCGGTGTCGTTGTCGCCGGTCAGGTTATGGATGCGCTGCCGCATCTCGTTTGCCGCCTTGTTGGTGAACGTGACGCAGAGGATATTGCCCGGAAGAATGCCGAAATCATTTACCAAGTAAGCAAACCGGTGCGACAACGCCCGCGTTTTTCCCGAACCGGCGCCGGCGATGACGCGAATAAACCCCTCCGTGGAGGTGACTGCTTCCGATTGCGATTTGTTCAAGATCTCTTTGTCCATTTCGGTACTCCCCTGTTCCTTTTTGCCTCTTTTCTCAGTGCAGATCAACCGCATCCTTCCAAGTATGATTTTATATCAGATTGCACGCTTTGTAAATCATTCTCCGGAAATCAACGCTGCCCGGCTTCCTGAACAGATCCGTTCAGTCATCAATGATCGCGTCGAGTGCTTCGATGCGATCAATGAATTCCGTCATGCTTTCGCCGCGCTGCTCGCGCAGTATGCGGCGGTAAGTCCTCCCGTCCACAAGGATCGTGCGTTTTTCAAAGACGATCTTCCTGCGTCCGAACAAGCCGCGCCTTTCAACCGGTACCTGAACCGTGATTCGATGCTTCATAAGCTCACCTCCTCAGCTATGTGCGTCGTAGTAATCCTCGGCGTCCTCGAAATCAACGAAGTCGTCCCAGTGATCGTAGTAAAAGTCGTCTGCGTGCGCGTAGTCGGACGCGTTGTAGGGATCGTCCTTCGGCTTTGACGTCGCTTTCGGCTTGCGCGTCGATTTCGCGGCAGCCGTCGGATTCGGGGATGCCGGTTTACACGTTGCCGCCGGGCGATAGGTGCGCCTGCCTGCATAGGATGAACTCGAAGAATACGTTTCCCTGCCGCATGTACTGTTTCCGAATACAAGAAGCAGAACGGCAAGGATCATAAGGATTCCGCCCAATGAGATGCGATTGTTCATAAGTCTCTCCTATTTTGGGGAGCGGGATCGGGTGAGGTGTGTGGTAGGAGGTGTTCCGATCCCGTCCCCAAACTTTGGTTTACAGGGTGATCGCCTGACCGTTGCGCTTGATCATCTCAAAGAACCGATCCGTGTCAATCAGAACGAAGTCGCGGTTGAGATCCAGATCTCCGTGCTGTGCCATCACGGAAAGCGTCACGGCAACGGCGAGCAGGTGCTTGCATAGTCCCGGGAACGGGCAGCTGCAGTACGCTTCTTCAATCGTATTGTTGCGAAGGCGGAACTCCAGCTCGTACCATTCCTTGCCCTGTACAAACGCACGGCCGATGCTGTTCTTCACCGAGACGTAACCGATCTTGCCGGTTCTGCAATACTCCAGCGCACGATCAAATACCGCGTGATCGACGCCGTCCGCGTTATGCGGTTCGTCCAGCGGGATCGCATACCCGTCTCCATAGATGACCTCGTTGTCCTCATCCGGCACTTCTTCCGGCGGCAATACCCATGTCCGGAATGCTTCCGGGGAAAGTGCGCTGCTGTCATAGCTCAGCATCTTATCCGCAACCGGCTTATACGCACCGTGGATCGGCGTCTGCGCAAGCGCGATCACGCGCTCGTAATCGGACAGCCGGATCCTGAACTTCGTCGTCACCGAAGTAATAAACCCGACCTTGCCGTACAGCTTACCGCTCACAAACACCCGGTCGCCGACGCTCAGATCGAACCGGTCGTTGAAATACGTCAGCTCGCGGTCAAAGTCCTCGAACCGCACACGCACCAAAGAACGGACCGGTTCCTTGGGCTCTTCCACCTGGGGAATCACAACATTCGGAGTATCGTTTTTGTCATCTCTGCCGAATCCCATCGTTCGCATCGCTTATTCCTCCTCGTCATAATCTACATCAATATCGGTTCTATCGCTTTCCTGCGATTCCCC
>CAMYWS010000256.1 GCA_947302865.1 uncultured Clostridia bacterium | reverse complement strand
GAGAACATCATCGGCAGAAGCGAGCCGTTCATCGAGGCGATCTTCCCGAAGATGCGGGAGATCTTCCCCGAACAGCTCAAAAACGTCACCGCGCACGATTTTTACGTCGCGGTCAACAAGGCGGAGCCGTCGCTCATCCGCACGGAGGCGGACGAGCTCACGTATTCGCTGCACGTCATGGTGCGCTACGAGCTTGAAAAGCGGCTCTTTAACGGCGATCTCGAGGTAAAGGACCTGCCCCGCGAGTGGAACCGCCTCTATAAGGAATACCTCGGCATCGACGTACCGGACGACCGCCGCGGCGTCCTGCAGGATTCGCATTGGGCGGGCGGACTGTTCGGCTATTTCCCCTCCTACGCGCTCGGCAGCGCGTACGGCGCGCAGCTCATCAAGCGAATGGAGCAGGATATCGACGTGTGGACGAACGTCCGCGAAGGCAACCTGAAGCCCGTTGTGGAATGGCTCACGGAGAAGATCTATCGCTTCGGCAGCAGAAAGGAGCCGGTCGCGCTGATGGAGGAGGTCTTCGGCGCGCCGTTTGATCCGACGTATTATACGGATTATCTCACGAAGAAATACAGCGAGCTGTATCATCTCGATTGACAGGGGGCTCTTATGGAGGTCTATTCCCCGATCGACCCGAACAGCCCTGCGGGCGAACGTTTTTTGAAGCTCATCCGATGGATGCTGAAGGGATTCATCCTCTTCGGTCTGGTCTGTCTGGCCGTCGCGCTCGTTTTCCTCGGCAAAACGCTTGCGACCCGCGGCAACTACGCCGAAACCGAGGGCACGATCGTCGGGTTCAACAGCGGCGGGTTCCCGACCGTGGCATACACGGTCGACGGGCAAACGTATCGGTTCGTTTCCAACTCGACAAGCTCGTCGCTGCGTGAAGGGCAGCCCTACAAGGTCCGGTATCCGATCGCCGCTCCCTCTCAAGGGCGCTCGGTCATCGGAAGCTACGTCATTCCGATTGTGTTCGGCGCGCTGGGCGTCGGCTTTACGCTCATTCCGTGGATCGTGAAAAAGTTTACCGTGGACCTTATTGAAAAGCGTTCGGAGGAAAAGGAAGAACAGCCCGCAAAGCTTTGAACAGGGCAAAAGGGCGTGTCAGCAGAACCGTCCCCATATCACCGCCTGCGACAAAATAAAGCGAGGATCAAATGATCCTCGTTTTTGTTTTGCATTCATGACGTCTCTGCCGTCAATTCACGGCGAAGCCAATTCATGTCCCGCAGGGACAATTCATGCGGCTCTGCCGCAAATCATTTCGTCGATTTGCAGATACGCGGGCAACATTGACTTATCGTGCAAACGATGATATATTATCAACGGACGGGAAACGACAATCGGTTGCCAGTAAAAACTGTCCCCCATGTGTTCCGTCTTGACTGAAAAAGGAGGTTCCTCCGGAAATGCTCGCTCCCACAATACCCTTGAACAGCAAAGCAGGGAAGCTGTTCATGAAAATCTTTCTGACGGTCGGCCTGGTTTCTCTGGCTGCAGGGCTCTTTTTCTATTCTGTACAGAAGGACAAAGCCAAAAAGCTTGACAGTCAGGTTACCGGAACGGTCGTCGACTTCAGCCGCGGCGGATTTCCGGTTCTGGAATACACGGTCGACGGAAACACTTACCGGTTCACCGCCTACCAAATGGGCAACGGTCCCCGATCGATCGGCGACACCGAAACGGTTCGGTATTCATCCGAAACGCCCGCGCAGGGGCGCACGGCCGGGATCAACTTTCTCCTGCCGGTCCTCCTTCTTTTGCAGGGCGGGTTTGTTACCGCCGCATGGCTGATCGTGAAACTGGCCTCATTGATTTTTCCCGACAGGGAGGACGCATAAACGCAGAAAGGAGACCGGTCCGGTCTCCTTTTTTCATGTCCTGACGATCAAAAGCTTTTGTAGATTGCGAGGATCAGGGCGTCGGATTCGTTCATCAGCCCCTGCTTCATGTCCGCGTTGATGCGGGCAAAGGCGGCGACGGCGTTTTTCAGCCGGTCAAGCGGGAACTTCTGCGCGTTTTTGACCGTCATTTCGGCCGCTTTCGGATTGCCTCCGAGTGTCTTTATAATCTCCGGACGCGGGCGTTTTTCTTCCGTGAGCTCCTTTGCGATCAGCATCTGTTTCAGGCGCCCTTCGAGAAACGTCGCGACGCGCAACGGGTTTTCCTGCCCGTCCCTGATCGCTTCGGTCAGCATGCGCACGGCGGTTTTTTTGTTGCCGGAAAGAAGCGCGTTCAGCATCGGGAAGATCTCGTACTCGACCGACGGCGTGACGACCGCTTTCAGTACCGCCGCCGTGACCGTGCCGCCGCTGCCGACGTAGTCGCAGAGCTTCGAGATCTCGTTATGCAGCCGGTACGCGTCGGTGCCGACCATATCGACAAGCTGATACGCTTCGGGTCGGTCGAGCCGCACATTTCGCCGCGCGCAGAGC
Source organism: uncultured Clostridia bacterium (assembly GCA_947302865.1). Next base: position 108 of record CAMYWS010000256.1, on the reverse strand, counting down.
CGCACGCACATCTCCCGCGCGCGGTCCTCGGAAAACGGCTCGAACGAAACGACGCGTCCCTTCTCTTTGAACAGGCGGACAAAGTCCGTCTCCTTCGCGCTGCCGCGC
>CAMYWS010000255.1 GCA_947302865.1 uncultured Clostridia bacterium | reverse complement strand
GCAGAGCTTGACGCATTTTTGACGGATCATGCTTAAGCACCGGAAACGGTGCTTTTTTTGACACATTTATTCCGTCTCCGTTGTCTTATATATATAAAAACGGCTCGGATTGTAAAATCCTCTCCGGATCGGTTGACAGATCGTGTTAAGTGTGTTATTAGTGTTAATACAGTTCATACAGAAAGGAGAAGGCAATGTTCACCATCGACAAACTGTCCCGCACACCGATCTATGAGCAGCTGATCGCGCAGTTCGAATACGGGATCCTGTCCGGCGAGATCGCCCCTGACGGAAAACTGCCGTCGGTACGCGAGCTCTCGCAGCAGCTTACCGTCAATCCGAACACACTGCAGCGCGCCTACGCCGAGATCGAACGGCGCGGGCTGTGCTATTCCGTACCCGGAAGCGGCAGATATCTCACCAAGGACGCGATCCTGCATCTTCAGTCCGCCGCGGAGCTCAAAATCAATGAATTTGCCGGGCTTGCCGCCGTTCTTCGCGACTGCGGCGTTCCTCAGACCGCGCTCAATAACGTTGTCGCGTCCGTCTATGCATCTCATGAAAGAAAGGAGACCGAACAATGATCACGGCTTCATTCGTCACAAAGCGCTTTGAAGATACCATTGCGCTGCAGAAACTGAACTGCACGATCCCGGAAGGCTGCGTCTACGGACTGGTCGGCTCGAACGGATCGGGCAAGTCCACGCTTCTTCGCCTGATCGCGGGTATCTACCGCCCCGAAGAAGGAAGGATCACCATCGACGGGCAGGAGGTGTTCGACAATCCCGCCGTTAAAAACCGCATCGTCTTCGTCCCCGACGAACTGTACTTCCTCCCCCACGCGAATCTTCGCCGTATGGAAGAGCTTTACGCATGCGTCTATGAGCGATTCTCACACGAGCGCTTTGAAACCCTTCTCAAGGAGTTTAACCTGAATCCCGATAAGCCGCTCAACACGTTCTCGAAGGGCATGCGCCGGCAGGCCGCGACGATCCTTGCGCTTTCGTGCCGCGCGGACTACATTCTCTTTGACGAAACGTTCGACGGGCTCGATCCCGTCATGCGCAGCCTCGTCAAGAATCTTCTCTATAACGAAGTCATGGAGCGCAGGGCGACGGCGGTCATCACAAGCCACTCCCTGCGCGAGCTTGAGGATACCTGCGATCAGTTGGCGCTTTTGCACAAGGGCGGCATCATCTTCGAAAGCGACGTCGACCACCTGAAGACCTCGCTCTTCAAGGTGCAGATCGCTTTTAATGAAGAGTACGGCAGGGAACGTTTTGAAGGCGTCGATATGCTCTCATACGAAAAGCAGGGCAGCGTTGCCACGATGATCGTGCGCGGCGACCGCGACGAGACCGAAAAATCGCTCAGAGCCCTGCAGCCGGTGCTCTTTGAAGTCCTTCCGCTTTCGCTGGAGGAAGTGTTCGTCTATGAAATGGGACAGCGCGGATACGAGTTCTCCGAAGTGCTGAAACAGGAGGTGAAGTAAGATGAAAAAAACATTGATCCATCCCGGGTTCTTCCGTGAGATCTTCCGTCAGCTCCGCGCAAAGGGACTTGTGGCGACGTTCATCCTTGCGGGTCTGAACCTGATCTTCTTCTCCGTATACCTCACGCGTGATCCTGTCACTGCGGCGATCGGACATTTCGACGCGCGTCTGATGGCGCTGCCGATGCTCGCGATGCTGTACGTCTTCGTGCCGATCATGGTGTTCGGCGCGTACCGCTGGCTGAACAGGCGCGCGGAAAGCGACTTCTATCACGCGATCCCGCTGAAGCGTGCGCAGATCTACGCGACGACGACCGCGGCGATCCTGCTGTGGCTTTGCATCGCGCTCGGCAGCTATGCCGTCGTGCACGCGATCCTGCGCACAGTGTTCGGGCTTCCGATCAACTATCTGCTGTTCCTCTGCGTGTTCATCAACATGCTGATCGCTGCGGTCGAGATCGTTGCGGCGTTTTCCATCGGACTGTCGCTCTGCGGCAGAGGATTCACAGCGTTTTTCCAGTCGGTCGCGGTGCTGTTTCTGCCGCGCTTCCTTCTGACCGCTTTCTGGATCCTGACCGAGCTCGATTCCGGCTACACCCTGCCGTTTTCGATGCTCCCGCCGTTCTTCAATCCGGAATACAACATCGCCGCGACGCCGCTGCATTCGCTGATCTACGGCATCAACTACGCGAACCCGCTTGCGATGCTCTGGTCGCTTCTGTACAGCACGGGACTGCTTCTGCTCGGCGGCGCCGCCTTCAAAAAGCGCAGATCCGAGCTTGCGGAGATGCCGTACGCAAGCAGGGCGCTGCAGACCGTTACGCGCATCATGTTCGGCATGCCGCAGCTGATGACGATCACCGTGATCCTGAACGTCTGGCTGCGCTACGGCTGGGAAGATGATTTCATGCCGCGCGAGATCCTGATCCCGCTTCTGCTGACCTCGATCCTGTTCAGCTTCATCTTCTACTGTCTGTACGAGCTGATCTCCTCGCGCAAGATGAAAAAGGTCGTAAAGGCGATGCCCGGGTACGTCCTCTGCCTTGCGCTTTCGGCGTTC
>CAMYWS010000254.1 GCA_947302865.1 uncultured Clostridia bacterium | reverse complement strand
ACTGTCCCGGTCGGGTGATCGCCGAAGTGTCGCCCGTGAGCCGGATCTCATATACGTTGTCCGTCAGACGCTTCTGCGCCGCGACGGTAAAAATCACATCGTTCATATCGCGCCGTCCTCCGCCGTGTAGACCGGCTTGCCGCCGCATACTGTCAGCAGACACTTGCCGCGCACCGGCATGCCCGCAAACGGCGTTGCGCGGCCTTTGCTCAAAAAGGTATCCGGATCGACGATATACGCTGCGTCCAGATCCCAGACCGCGTAATCATTTTCCGCAAGCGGGATCCCGAAGCGCTCTCTCGGACGGTATACGAGCAGATCGACAAGCTTTTCGAGGGACAGCACGCCCGGAACGACCAGCCTGGTATAGAGCACCGGAAACGCGGTTTCCAACCCGACGATCCCGAACGCGCTGCCGCGCAGTCCCTTTGCCTTTTCCTCCGCGCTGTGCGGCGCGTGGTCGGTGGCGATCATGTCGATCGTGCCGTCCAGAACGCCCTCGATCAGCGCTTCGCGGTCTTTCGGACTCCGCAGCGGCGGATTCATCTTGAAGCGACCGTCCTCCATAAGATCGGTTTCATCCAGAACCAGATAGTGCGGCGCGGTCTCGCAGCTCACGTCCAGTCCGTCCCGCTTTGCCTGCCGGATCAGCGCCACGCTCTCCTTTGTCGAGATATGGCAGACGTGATAGGCGCAGCCGGTCTCACGGACCAGATCGAGGTCCCGGCGGATCTGCCCCCATTCGCTTTCAGAGCAGATGCCCGCATGCCCGTGCGCCGAAGCGTACGCGCCGTCGTGAATATAGCCGCCGTGCAAAAGCCGGTTGTCCTCGCAATGCGCGGCGATCAATTTATGAAGCCGCTTTGCCTCCCGCATCGCCTCGCGCATCAGATCGTCGTTCTGTACGCCTCTTCCATCGTCGGAAAAGGCGATCACGCGCGGCGCCAAATCCTCAAGATCGGCAAGCTGTTCGCCCCGTTCGCCCACGCTGATCGCACCGTAGGGGTAAACGCGAACGCGCGCCTGTTCGGCAATCAGCTCTTCCTGAATCGCCAGATGCGCAATACTGTCCGGCACGGGGTTCAGATTCGGCATGGCGCACACGGCGGTATACCCGCCTCTTGCAGCCGCTGCAGTGCCGCTTGCAATCGTTTCTTTATAAGAAAAACCCGGCTCGCGAAGATGTACGTGTACATCGCAGAAGCCGGGTAGTATGATCGTGCTGTGGCCGGAATGGGGCACCAAGCCCGCTTCCACAAGAGGGACGTGTCCCTTGGCGTTTCGGAGAAATGCGTTGATAAAACGGTTCTCTGCCATGGTTTGTCCTTCCGTGTCCGTAGGGGTTCGCTTTCCAATCAACGTTGCTACTCTACCATAAGCGGATATGTCCTGTCAACCCCGAAATACGTTATATAAAATCGCGGTTTGCGCCTTTTCTATCGCGGTATCGGCTTTTCACCGGATCGAAGCAGCGGCCCTTTGCGCTCGGTCAAATTGCGGGAAAACATCTTGCTTTTTCCGGCAGAATAGGCTATGATCGGGTGTATAATGAATGTATACGCAGTATTCTTTTGACACAAGGAGAAACAATTATGGTGCTTTCCGATTTGACTCTGCGTTCCTTCTTTGAGCTCCTCGGTTCCGATGCGGCAGCTCCCGGCGGCGGCTCCGCTGCTGCTATGACGGGTTCTTTGGGTTCTGCACTTGCCGAAATGGTGGGCAATCTGTCCCTCGATCGTCCGCAGTATACCGCTTTCTCGGAGGAGATTCGCATCTGCAAGGAACGATGCTCCGCGCTGCGCGCTGCGTTTCTCGACGCAATGGAACGCGACGCCGACGCGTTCCACCGGTTCACGGCGGCGCTGAATCTGCCCAAAGGGACGGCGGAGGAAAAAACCGCCCGCACCGCCGCGATCCAGAACGCGCTGATCCTTTGCATCGAATCGCCGCTGCACACGATGGAGCTTTCTCTCGATGCGGCGAAGATGATCGAGCGCATGCCGGGAAAGACCAATATGAACGCCGTCAGCGACCTCGGCGTCGCGGTCATGATGCTGGAATCGACCGTCCGCAGCGCCTGGCTGAACGTGCTGATCAACCTCGGCTATCTCAAGGACAGCGACAGAGCCTCGCTCTACCGCTACAGAGGCGAACAGCTGCTCAACGATACGCTTGCCTGCACCGGCGCAGTTTACGAGCAGGTGCTCGGCATGCTTTGATCCGCGCGTCGAACGTTTCCGGAAGTCGACCGCACGGCAAGGGAGCAGATCGAAGCCATGGTTTCCAAAATGGCGCCGCTTGAGGGCGTCACCGAGCGCCTGAAAGCCGCGAACCGGATGAAAGGGATCCGCCGCATGAACAACTGTTCCTGTTTTTTTACCTTGCTCCCGGTTTATCAAAAAAGCCAGTTGCAAAAGTCGCATAATTGATATAATATATATGTGTTTTTGCCGGATCGATTGCAGGATGGTCGGTTTCGGAGACTCCGCTTGTCTCAGAAAGCGCTTCAGCCGCTGATGAAGGATTCAAAAAAAGAGCGGCGTCCTATGCACAACAG
>CAMYWS010000253.1 GCA_947302865.1 uncultured Clostridia bacterium | reverse complement strand
CGGATGCGCTGCACCATGACCTGCTTCGCGGTCTGCGCCGCGATGCGTCCGAAATCCTTCGTAAACGCTTCCTCTTCGAGCACGTCGCCGAGCTCGTACAGCGGATTGATCTTCTTTGCGCGTTCCAGCGAGATCTCCTGCGAAGGATTCTCGACCTTCTCGACGACGGCCTTGCTCGCGTAGATATGGTATTCGCCCGTGTCGCCGTCCACTTCCGCGCGGACGTTGCCGGTCGAATTATAGTTGCGTTTGTATGCGACGATCAGCGCCGCCTCGAATGCCGACAGCAGCACGGACTTCTTGATGCCGCGCTCCTTTTCCAGCGCGTTCAGTGCCTCGATAAACTCTAAGTTCATGGTTCTTTCCTTTCTGATTAAAGCCTTCTGAATTCTTATGAAAACCGGATATTCGGACGGACGAGCGCGCAGTCCTTCTTTTGAAAGGTTATCGGCTTTCCCTTCTCCGTTTCGACGGTGAAGCCGTCCGCGTCGAACGCGGTCAGCGTTCCGATCCATTGTTTTTTGCCGTCCTGCGGGGCGTAGAGTTTGATCTCAAGCTCCGTACCCAAAGCGCGTTCGAAATCGCGGTCCTTTTTGAGCGGACGGTCGATCCCGAGTGAGGAGACCGACAGCACGTATTCCGATTCGATCGGGTCCGCCTCGTCGAGGATCGGCTCGATCGCGCGGCTTACCGCTTCACATTCGCCGATCGTCACGCCGCCGGGCTTATCGATATAGAACGTCAGCACCCAGTCGCCGTATTCCTTCTGATACTCGACGTCGCAGAGCTCGAATCCCAGCGATTCGATCTTTGCCTTGCAGAGGTTTTCGCAGATCTCGGTCGTTTTCATATCCGTTTCCTCTCTCAAAACGAAAGAGTGGGATCTCCCCACTCCTTCAAGTTCAACATTCCAACAGAAACAGTATAGCACGTCTTTCCGGGAATTGCAAGCATTATTTCGCCAATCGGTCAAACTTCTCGAAGAGCTTCTCCTCTTCCTCGCTCGGCTCCTCCTCCCGCGGCTTGAAGAGCTGCGTCCGCGCGTAATGCGCGAGGGCAACGTAGGACAGCCCGATCGACGCCGACAGCACCATGATGTTCCACGGCTCGATCGAATCGATCGCAAAGCTCAGAAGCGTCAGCGTAATGCCGACCGCAAAAAGCCCGGTCGCCGTCTTTCCGTACCAGTCGGAGTACGCGACCTTGCGCTGCCGGAGCATGATCATGCCGCCGATCATCATCAGAAGCTCCTTGACGCCGACGAGGATCACGAGCGCCAGATAGATCCCGAACAGCGATTCGCCCGCCTTTGCGATCAGGATCACGATCAGCGCCGTGATCGCCATCAGCTTATCCGCAAGCGGGTCCAGAAGTTTTCCCGTCGGTGTGATCCAGTTGAACGTGCGCGCCAGAAATCCGTCGAGCACGTCGGTCAAAAACGCCAGTACGAACACGCCGAGCGCCCAGAAATAGTGCGACGGAATGCGCGCGGAAAGGAACAGCCATGCGAATACGCCGACCATGACGATCCGCAGGGACGAAAGAATGTTGGGAATGTGCTTCATTCAGATGCTGAGATCCTCCACATACAGTTCGCGGACCGCGTCCGGGTCGACGGCGGGTTCCGCTTTCGGCGCGGGCTCGGGTTCATTTGCCTTGCGCTCCTGTTCGTCGCGCCAGTCGAAATATTTCATCGCAACCTGCGGCAAAAGCGCGTAGCTCAGTACGTCCTCTTCGCTTCTTGCGCGATCGCCGAGCTCCGCCTTGTACTTTCCAAGCTCCGGTTCGAGCAGGTCCGCGGGACGGCAGGTCACGACCGGTTCGTCGCCGATCGCGAGCTTTCTGACTTCCTCGTTGACGGGACCCGGAAGCTGTCCGTACTCGCCGCGCAGGACCGCCTTTGAGTTGTTCGGGAAGGTCTTGTAGCGGCCGACAAGCACGTTGAACACCGCCTGCGTGCCGACGATCTGACTGGTCGGCGTGACCAAAGGCGGATAGCCGAAGTCCTTTCGGACCCGCGGGATCTCCGCAAGCACGTCGTAATACTTGTCCTCCGCACCGGCGTCCTTGAGCTGCTTGATGAGATTCGAAAGCATGCCGCCCGGCACCTGATACAAAAGCGTGTTCGTGTCGACGCGCAGCGATTTGTCGGAGATCAGTCCGTCCTGCTTCAGGCGGTCGTACACCTGGCGGAAATACTTCGCGCATTCGGAAAGCGCGTTGAGATCGAGTCCCGTGTCGCGTTCAGTCCCCTTGAGCGTTGCGACAAGCGATTCGGTCGCGGGCTGCGAGGTCCCGTTTCCGAGAGGAGAAAGCGCCGTATCGACGATGTCGACGCCCGCCTCCGCCGCCTTCAGAAGCACCATGTCGCCCGTGCCGGTTGTGTTGTGCGTATGCAGGTGGATCGGGATATCGACTTCGCTCTTGAGCTTTTTCACCAGAGAGTATGCGTCATACGGGAGCAGAAGATTCGCCATATCCTTGATGCAGATCGAATCCGCGCCCATCTGCGCAAGCTCTTTCGAAAGCTTTACGAAATACTCCTCGCTGTGCACCGG
>CAMYWS010000252.1 GCA_947302865.1 uncultured Clostridia bacterium | reverse complement strand
CTCCAAATTCTTACCGGAAATAGAAATACGCATATGTTCCACTCCTTCTGACACGTGTATTGTGTTCGTGTCATCTATATATTACCACACTTTTCCGGAAATATCTTCCCTTTTTTCAAAAAAACAAAAAAATTTTTATTTTTATACAAATCCCGTGCGTTTTTCGGCATTTTGACGCGGCTTACGCGTTGCCGGGCGGCGTGCGCGGGCGCAGCTGCTCAAAAAGCCGCATCATCCGGAAAAGCTTCTCCATGTCCGGCGTCTGCATGGGCGGCTTCTGCGGCGCGGGCGGAGGCGGCGGAGGCGGTGACGGGGGCGTCGGCGCGGGAACGGGTACATTCAGCCGATAGGCAAGCTGATCGATCATCGACGGCGGCAAAAGCGGCGTAAGTGCTTTGACGTACGCTTCAACGCCGGCGCGCCCGTGCTCGTCGCGGACGGCTTCGCCCAAAACGACGGCGCAGGAGAGCGGGGACGGACCGTTTCGTTGCGGTTGTGGATTCATGGCAATTCCTCCTTAAAGCATGGTATGCCCGATGCACGAAATCGGTGCAGGGCGCATAGGATATCGGGAGGTGATCCGAATGAATATCAACGAGCAGTATGAAACCTACAGGAACAAATCGGGCGATGAACTGATGGAAACGCTTCTGAAGCTTACCGCGGAGCAGAAACAGACCGGAGAAATGACCGAGGGAAAGATGGAGGAGATCTATCGGATGCTTGCGCCGATGCTGTCCGAGAGACAGAAAGCGCGCATGCGCGAGATCATCGCACGGCTGAACGCGCCGCTGCCGTAACGCGCGATCCTGCGGGGGCGATACGCAAATTTGTTGCACAGCGTTCACAATCGAACCCTTGCAGAGATGCGAACTTATGGTATAATAACAAGGATATCGTTCAAGGAGAATCTTATGGGATTTTTGGACAAGCTGCTCGGCACTTCGAGCGAAAGCAAGCTAAAGAAACTGAAGCCCAGGGTGGCGGCGATCAACGCGCTGGAGCCGGAAATGCAGAAGCTTTCCGACGAACAGCTCCGGCACAAGACCGTCGAGTTCAGGGAACGCCTGAAAAACGGTGAAACGCTCGACGACCTTTTGGTCGAGGCGTTTGCGGTCGTGCGCGAAGCGGGCGTGAGAACCGTCGGCATGCGGCACTTCGACGTACAGCTTTTGGGCGGCATGGTACTCCACCAGGGACGCATCGCCGAAATGAAGACCGGCGAAGGCAAAACGCTCGTCGCAACGCTCCCCGCGTACCTGAACGCTTTGGAGGGCGAGGGCGTGCACATCGTCACCGTCAACGACTACCTCGCAAAGCGCGACGCGCAGTGGATGGGAAAGATCTATCGCTTTCTGGGACTCAAGGTCGGCTGCATCATCCACGACCTCGATCCCGACGAACGGCGCGAGGCGTACCTTGCGGACATCACCTACGGCACGAACAACGAGTTCGGCTTCGATTATCTGCGCGACAACATGTGCGTCTACAAGGAGCGCATGGTGCAGCGTTCGCTGCATTACGCGATCGTCGACGAGGTCGACTCGATCCTGATCGACGAGGCGAGAACGCCGCTGATCATTTCGGGACGCGGCGAGGAAAGCTCCGAAATGTACGTTGCGGCGGACCGCTTCGTAAAGGGGCTGACCCGCGGCGAGGACGTCAAAGAGATTTCGAAATCCGATCAGCTGCAGGGCATCGAGCAGCCCGAGAGCGGCGACTACATGGTCGACGTGAAGCACCGGCAGGTCTCGCTGACCGCGGACGGCATCAAAAAGGCGGAGAAGTATTTCAGCGTCGAATCGCTTGCCGACACCGAGAACACCGAGCTGAACCACTATATTAAGCAAGCGCTCAGGGCGCGGTCGCTCTTTGAACGCGACAAGGATTACGTCGTACAGAACGGACAGGTCATCATCGTCGACGAGTTCACCGGCCGACTGATGATCGGACGCCGCTACAACGAGGGACTGCATCAGGCGCTGGAGGCGAAGGAGGGCGTGAAGGTCGAGCGCGAGAACAAGACGCTTGCGACGATCACGTTCCAGAACTACTTCCGCATGTTCAAAAAACTGGCGGGCATGACCGGTACGGCGAAGACCGAAGAGGACGAATTCTCCGCGATCTACGACCTCGACGTCGTCGAGATCCCGACGAACAAGCCGAACATCCGCGTCGACAACAAGGACAGCGTCTACATGACCGAGGAAGGCAAGTTCCGTGCGGTCGTTGCTGAGATCGAGCAGGTCCACGCGACCGGTCAGCCGATCCTCGTCGGCACGATCTCGGTCGAGCGCAGCGAATATCTCTCGGGGCTTCTGAAGCGAAAGGGTATCCCGCACGAGGTTCTGAACGCGAAGTATCACGCAAAGGAAGCGGAGATCGTCGCGCAGGCGGGCAAGCTCAATCAGATCACGATCGCAACGAACATGGCGGGCCGCGGTACGGACATCCTGCTCGGCGGCAACCCGGACTTTCTCGCGCGCCGCGCAATGCGGCAGGAAGGCATGGAGGAGGAGCTCATCGACGAGGCGACCGGACATGCCGAGACCGAGGATG
>CAMYWS010000251.1 GCA_947302865.1 uncultured Clostridia bacterium | reverse complement strand
CCCATCGGGATGCGGATCGCCTCGTCCGCGTGCGGAACGAGGATCTTTTCCCCGAGCCCCGCCGTCTCCCTGCCGAAGACCAGAAAGTCGCCGTCCCGGAATTCGACTTCATCATAACGATGCCTTGCGTGCGTGCTGCAGTAGAAAAACCGCGCGTTTGGGTACGCTTCCCAGACCTCCTCGATGCTGTCGTGATAAAAGAGCGTCAGCGTGTGCCAGTAGTCGAGCCCGGCGCGCTTTAAGCTCTTGTCGTCGGTCGAAAAGCCCAAAGGACGCACGAGATGCAGCGCCGCGCCCGTCACCGCGCAGGTGCGTGAAATATTGCCCGTATTGCTCGGGATCTCCGGTTCCACCAAAACGATATGAAGCATAGTAACCTCCGGTTCGAGCGGATGAAAAAGGATTTTCATCCGCTCGGTTTTCAGCTTCCGCCTAAAATGCTGACGCATTTTCGGGCGGATGAAGCTGCAATGTGTCAAATTCACCGCACATGTCACTGAATTTGACGGATCTGTTTCCGTATCTTATACCTTTCCCTTTTCACTTTGACGCCGCGTATCTACAGCTTGCCCATCGAATATGAAACATGTAATGGTAATTTCATTTTGTAATATTGTACCACAATTGCATCCGAATTGCAAAATTTCCAAAAACTAAGTGAAAATCTATTGAGAATCCGAAACGACCTTGTTATAATACGGTATCATGATTCAGTCTGCGACCATGGGCTCTGTTCGCCCGCAATCGAATACCGAACCCGCTTCCGCGCACGACTGGAACGCGCGCAGAACGGCGTCTGCACAGCCGACTCGCAGCGCGGAGGATCCCTTCGCCGCGGCGAACGGTACGCTGCGCTTTGCAAGCGAACGGAAAGCGCCGGCGAGCGAAACGCCGGAGCAGTCGGTCCGCGCGGCGTCCGCCTCCGCGGGGCGTTCCTCTTCCGGTTCGTCCGCCCGCAGTTCTTCATCAAGCCGTACTTCATCTTCATCGAAGCGCAGTACGTCCGGCGGTTCTCAGCCGCCGAAAAAGCGCCGGCGCAGAAAAAAGAAGACGCGCCGGCTGTTCTTCCTTGCCATCGGTTTTCTGGCGTTCGCGGTGATCGTTCTGCTGACGGCGATCCTGCTTGCGGGAAACTGCGGGCAAAACTGCAAGGCGTCCTCCGCCGCGTCCCCGACGCCGGAGCCCGCTGCGTCCCTTATCCCCATCGAAACGCCCGTGCCCGTGACCGACGAAACCGTCATCACGCACGACGCGGTGATCGAGGATGTGCATGTGCGGAATCTGACCGTGCGCGAGGCGCGCGAGCAGGTGAAATCCGCGCTCGAAGTAAAGCGCGACGCCTTTGACATCACAGTCTCCTACGAATCGTACGACCCGCTGATGCTGAACGCCGATACGATCGGGCTCACTTACAGCGAAGCGGATCTTGACGACGCGCTGAAAAACGCGGCGCGCGGAACAGCGGACGAAGTCACGCTTCCGATGACCTTTGACGGCGAGCTTTTACGGAACGCGCTCTATGAGCTGAACGACAAGATCCCGAACCACGCGGTCAACGCAAGCGTGACGGTCAAATGGAAGACCAACAAGGTCGGCGACGTCAAGTATCAGCAGCCGTACTGGGACTTCACGGCCGGAACGAACGGCGCAAAGATCGACTTTACCGATCTGGAAAATCAGATCACCGAGGCGATCGAATCGGGCGATTATACCGCGTCGCTGACGCCGAAGGTCACGGTCTCCGAACCGGAGATCACGCTCGAATCGCTGCAAAGCCAGCTCACGCTTCTCGGCAGCTACACGACGAGCTACTACTTCAAGGGCTCGACGTCCACAGACGCGGCGCTCGTCGAAAACCGCATGGGACGCGACGCCAACATCACCAAGGCGATCGGCATGATGCAGGTCACGAAGATGGATCCCGGCTCGTCCTTCAGCTTCAATAAAAAGACCGGCGACCGCACCGAAAAGAAGGGCTGGGCACTGGCGAACGCCGTCTATCAGGGCAGCGGCTACCGCAAGGAACCGGGCGGCGGTGTCTGTCAGGTCAGCACGACGATCTTCAACGCGATCCTGCGTGCGGGCATCACGCACATCACGCGGTCCCCGCACAGCATCCCGTCCGACTACGTCACAAAGGAGTTCCGGGACGGTCTCGGCTTTGACGCGACGGTCGACTGGAAGGACAATCACATCGATTTCGGCTTCAAGAACGACACCGGGCACACGATCTACATGTTCATCTATATCTCCAAAAACAAGGAGAGCTCCCGAAAGAAGAATATCAACGTCGAGATCTACGGGCAGGCGGAAGAGGGTGTCGAATACCGCTGCCGCAACGAGATCATCGAACAAACCTTCTGGAAGGACGACGAAAGCAAGTTCGAGTATGAATACGTGAACACGCTTCCCGCCGGCAAGCAGGAACAGGTCCGCACCCCGCACGACGGCTACGTCGTGATGACCTACGTGGACAAATACAAGGACGGAGTATTCGTCAAGACCGTGCGGACGGAAGAAACGACCTATAAGGTCATCTATCCGAAATACAACGTCGGTCTCTCCACCCCGACGCCGTCGCC
>CAMYWS010000250.1 GCA_947302865.1 uncultured Clostridia bacterium | reverse complement strand
CTAGAGCCGCCTGCGCGCCGTTGCCGATGCCGCCGCAGATCAGAACGTCGATCGCGCGTTCTTTCAGCAGTCCGGCAAGCGCTTCGTGCCCGCTGCCGTCGGAACCGATCAGCTCGGAAGAAACGATCTTACCGTCCTTTACTTCATAAACCTTGAACGTCTCCGTGTGCCCGAAGTGCTGAAACACCTCGCCGTTTTCATACGTGACAGCAATTTTCATCTGACGATCTCCTTTGTTTTCCATATCATAATCATTATAGCAGGGTTTATTGCAACTCGCAATCAGCGAACAAAATATAAAAATCGCGTTATTTGTAACAATGTTACAGAAGAACCTTTACTTGTATGCTAAACTTCGGGTATACTGAAAAGCAGGAGGAAAGACAAATGCTTACGATCACAAAGGACAATTTCAATACGGAAGTTTTAGAGTCGGACAAACCCGTGCTGCTGGATTTCTGGGCGACGTGGTGCGGCCCGTGCCGGATGTTCGCGCCGATCCTTGCGCAGTTTTCGGAAAAACACCCGGAGATCAAGGTCGGCAAGGTGGATGTGGATGAGGAGCCGGAGCTTGCAATGCAGCACAGGATCATGAGCATTCCCTCGTTGGTCCTGTATCGCAACGGCAGAGTGGAAAAAACGGCGGTCGGCGCCATGCAGCCTGGCGCACTGGAAAACTGGATCAACTAAAGGAGGTTCCCATGAGCGAACAGAGAAAAACCGTTATCATCGGCGGCGTTGCCGGCGGCGCAAGCTGCGCGACGCGGCTCCGTCGGCTGGACGCGGACCGCGAGATCGTGATTCTGGAACGCGGCGCGTACATTTCCTACGCGAACTGCGGGCTGCCGTATCACGTCGGCGACGTGATCAAAAACCGCGGCGCGCTGCTTCTCATGACGCCCGAGCGCATGTGGGAACGCTTTCGCATCGACGTGCGCGTGCAGAATGAGGTGACTGAGATCGATCGCGAAAAGAAGACCGTCACCGTCCGTAAAACCGAGACCGGAGAGGTTTACGAACAGCCGTACGACGATCTCGTGATCGCGACCGGTTCGTCGCCGCTGCGGCCGAGGATCCCCGGCATCGACAATCCGAAGATCAGAACGCTGTGGACCGTGCCGGATACGGACGAGATCCGTTCGATGGTACAAAGCGGGACAATCAAAACCGCGGCGGTGATCGGCGGCGGGTTCATCGGCCTTGAGATGGCGGAGAACCTGCGTCACGCGGGGCTTGAGGTTTCTTTGATCGAGGCGCTCGATCAGGTCATGGCGCCTGTCGATTTCGAACTGGCGCAGATGCTGCACGAGAACATCCGAAGCCACGGCGTGAAGCTGTATCTGAGTGACGGCGTCGACAGCTTCGCGGAACAGGACGAACAGGTACTTGTGAAGCTCAAGAGCGGCACGGAAGTGACCGCGGACATGGTGATCCTGTCGATCGGCGTGCGGGCAAACAACGCGCTTGCCAAGGAAGCAGGGCTGAAGCTCAACGAGAGAGGCGGCATCATCGTCGACGAGCATATGCGCACCGAAGACCCGTCGATCTATGCGGTCGGCGACGTGATCGAGGTCGAGGATTTCGTGTTCAAGGGACGCACGATGGTACCGCTGGCCGGTCCCGCCAACAAGCAGGGCAGGATCGTCGCGGACGTGCTCGCGGGCAGAGATTCCGCGTACAAGGGCACGCAGGGTTCCTCGGTCGCGAAGGTATTCGATCTCACCGTCGCTTCGACCGGCGCGAATGAAAAGACGCTGAAAAAGCGCGGCATGGAGAAGGGCAAGGACTATGAAAGCCTGATCATTACGCAAAATTCGCACGCGGGCTATTATCCCGGTGCGACGCCGATGACGCTGAAGATCCTGTTTGCGCCCGATACCGGACGCATCTTCGGCGCGCAGATCGTGGGCAGGGAAGGCGTGGACAAGCGTATCGACACGATCGGCGTCGCTATGCGGCTAAACGGTACGGTCTCCGATCTCAAGGACCTCGAGCTTGCGTATGCGCCGCCGTACTCTTCCGCGAAGGATCCGGTCAATATGGCGGGCTACGTCGCTGAAAACATCCGCACCGGGCTGGTGAAGATCGCGCCCTATGACGCGCCGGCGACCGATCCGGACGCGGTTCTGCTCGATGTGCGCGAGGAAGCCGAGGTCATGGCGTATGCCGTGCCGAACGCAGTGAACATTCCGCTCGGCAAGCTTCGCGAGCGCTTGCATGAGCTTGATCCCGAAAAGCGCATCATCATATTCTGCGGGATCGGCGTCCGCGCATACACCGCGGCGCGCATCCTGAACCAGAACGGTTTTAATCATGTGGAAATCTATCCGGGCGGCGTGCGCATGTATCAGGCAAACTACCCGGAACCCGAAGAAGAACCGATTGCGGACACAAAAAAGGAGGTCCCCATGGAACAGGCAACCGTCACAAACAAGATCACGCTCAACTGCTGCGGCATGCAGTGCCCCGGCCCGATCATGGAGGTATTCAAATCCGTGAAAGACATGAAGGACGGCGAGCTTCTGGAAGTCTCCGCGTCCGATCCGGGCTTTGCGAAGGACATCGTGTCGTGGTGCAAGCGCA
>CAMYWS010000249.1 GCA_947302865.1 uncultured Clostridia bacterium | reverse complement strand
TCGATAAACTGCGCGATCAGCGCCTTCGGACGCGCGCCTGCGCTCTGATCGATGACGTCGCCGTCCCTGAAGAGAACGAGGTTCGGGATCGAGCTGACGCCGTAGCGTTCGCAAAGTTCCGGCTCCTCATCGACGTTGACCTTCATAAACGTCACTCTGCCCTCGTATTCGTCCGCAAGCTGATCGACGATCGGCGAGACCATGCGGCACGGACCGCACCACGTTGCCCAGAAATCCACCAGAACGGGAAGCTCGCCGTTGATGACGGAATCAAAGTTTTCCTGTGTACCTGTGATGATGTTTGCCATAGTTGCAGCTCCTTTCTTATTTCAATCTCATTCTTCCTCGGGAACGACCGCGATATGCAGTTCTTCCAGTTGTTTTGCGTCGACCGGATCGGGCGCGTTCGTCAGCGGGCAGGACGCGTTCTGCACCTTCGGGAACGCGATGACGTCGCGGATGCTCTGCGCGCCGCAGATCAGCATGGTCACGCGGTCGAGACCGTACGCCAGTCCGCCGTGCGGCGGCGTGCCGTACTTCAGCGCGTCAAGCAGGAACTTGAACCGCGCCTCCGCTTGTTCCTTGCTTAATCCGATGACGTCGAACATCTTTGCCTGCAGCTCGGTCGAATGGATACGGATCGAGCCGCCGCCGATCTCGTTGCCGTTCAGCACGATATCGTACGCCTTTGCGCGGACCTTGCCGGGATCGGTGTCGAGGAGCGGAAGGTCCTCGTCCATCGGGCTTGTGAACGGATGGTGCATCGCAACGAAGCGGTTCTCCTCCTCGCTCCACTCAAGAAGCGGGAACTCGACGACCCACAGAAGATTGAACTTCTTCGGATCGATCAATCCGAGCTTGTCGCCGAGCTTCAGACGCAGCGCGCCGAGCGCCGCCCATACGACCGGGTTCTTGTCCGCGACGATGAACATCACGTCGCCCTGCTCAAAGTTCGCCTTCGCCTTGATCGCTTCGATCTCGTCTTCGGTGAGAAACTTTGCGATCGGGGACTGCAAGCCCTCGGGCTTCCAGTTCATCCACGCAAGGCCCTTTGCCTTATAGGTCTTGACAAATTCGCCGAGCGCGTCGATCTCCTTGCGGGAAAAGTGCGCCGTCGCGTTCTTCGCGACGATGCAGCGGACGCTGCCGCCGTCCTTCAAAGCGTTCTGGAACACGGAGAATCCGCATTCCCTCACACATTCGGACAGGTCGCAGAGCTCCATACCGAAGCGCGTATCGGGCTTATCGGAGCCGTAGCGGTCCATGGCGTCCTGCCACGTGATGCGCGGCAGCGGAAGCTGTACGTCGAAGTCCAGCGTTTCCTTAAACAGACGCTTAATGAAGCCCTCGTTCATCGCCATGACGTCGTCCGCTTCGACAAACGACATCTCAAGGTCGATCTGCGTAAAGTCCGGCTGACGGTCCGCGCGAAGGTCCTCGTCGCGGAAGCAGCGCGCGATCTGCATGTAGCGATCGAAACCGGAAAGCATCAGAAGCTGTTTGAAAAGCTGCGGGCTCTGCGGCAGCGCGTAGAAACTGCCCGGATGCACGCGGCTCGGCACGAGATAGTCGCGCGCGCCTTCCGGCGTGCTCTTGGTCAGCATCGGCGTTTCGATCTCCAAAAAGCCGTTTTCCGCAAAGTATTCGTGCGTGATGCGCGTGATCTCGTTGCGCATCATGAGATTTCGCTGCATGCAGGGGCGGCGAAGGTCCAGATAGCGGTACTTCAGCCGCAAAAGCTCACCCGCGTTGCAGTCGTCACCCGTGTCGATCGGCGGCGTTTCGGCGGTGCTCAGGATCTTGAACTCCGTTACCTTCACTTCGACCTCGCCGGTCTTCATGTTCGGGTTGATCATGTTGCCGGTGCGGGCTTCCAGAACGCCCTTCACCGCCAGAACATATTCCGACCGGATCGTGCTTGCGCGGTCGAAGTCCTCCTTCGAAAGCGTCGAGGAGTCGAACACGACCTGCATCAGTCCCGTGCGGTCACGAAGCTGTACGAAGATCAGCGCGCCGAGGTCGCGGCGGACGTTCGTCCAGCCCATCAGCGTGACTTCCTGTCCTACGTTTTCCTTTGAAAGCTCCGTGCAGTAGCACGTGCGCTTCCATCCGCTTAAAAATTCTCCCATCGTTTATTCCCTCCGAATTGCATTTACGATGCTGTCCGCATTGAGCTGTACCAGCATCGAGTCGCCGTTTGCCATGGATTTCAGGTTTGCGGCGTTGTTGTTCATTTCCTCGTCGCCGATGACGAGCGTATAGAGTGCGCCGGTCTTGTCGGCGTATTTCATCTGTGCCTTGACGCTGCGGTCCATGAGGTCGAGATCGACCGAGACGCCGCGCGCTCTGAGCTCTCTTGCAAGCGTAAAGCACTTGTCCTTCGCTTCCCTGCCGAGACCGATCAGCATGACCTCGTAGCGAACGGGCTTTTCGATCCGGATCCCGAGGTTGTCCATGATGAGCAGAAGACGTTCCATGCCGAGGCCGAAGCCGACCGCGGGCATTTCGGGACCGCCGAGCTCTTTGATGAGTCCGTCGTAGCGTCCGCCGCCGCAGAGCGTGCCCTGCGCGCCGGGCATGCCGGACA
>CAMYWS010000248.1 GCA_947302865.1 uncultured Clostridia bacterium | reverse complement strand
GTTCGAAGGATCGTCAAAAAAGAAAAGATTTCGTCTGTTTCACTTCGCATGGTGACAAGGGATGAAAGGAATTTAAAGAGCGACAGCACAACCAACAAAAGGTAAAAAATACGCTTTCGATCCGGGGTATCCCTTACAGAAACAAATGCATCGGTAAAAATCGCATACACGGCAAAAGAGCAGAAGCCGGCAACCGGCACGAGCAGTAAAAGCGCCATGTTAAAGAAACGAAGACGATTCCATAATCCGGACACAATTAACACGACACAACTGACTGCGAACATCACAATAAACCCGAGTCGGTATGCTTTCAAACGATTCTGAAGCTGACATTCGTCATAAGCGGTTTTTACACGTTTCCGACGTTCCGCGGTAAAACGGCTTATGATCAGAATCCACAGGATCAACGAAATCACAAGCATGATCGGTCTGGCATATGTCAGGATCTTGTAGAACGTATTCATGTCAAGACACCTCGCGTTCTTTGGATACACAAATTGTATGATAAGTCAGACAAAATGTCAAGTATAATTTACATTTTGCTGCAAAAGAAAACGGGCCGAAGCCCGTTTTGCAAGCGTTATTCCTCTTTCAGCGTTTCGTCCAGAAGCCGCGCGGCGGTCGCGACAAAACCGAAGCACGGACGCGCGTGGAACGCCTGCGACGTGCGCGGGGTAGGGGTGGGATCGCTGTTTTCGTTCTTTTTCAGCGACAGAAGCTCGCGGCAGATGATCGAGCCGTTCTCCTCCCGGAACGCGTTTGCAAGCGCCTGCACATTCTCATAGTGCGCTTTCTTTGCTTCCGGATCTTTGAGATCATCGTAGCCCTTTAAAAGTCCGTAGACCATCATCATGCCGGACACCGCGCCGCAGACCTCGCGGAGACGGCCGATGCCGCCGCCGAAGGAGGAGGCAAGCCGCGCTGCGGCCTTTTCATCCATGCTGAGCTCCTCGTGGAACGCCATCACAACCGCCTGCGCGCAGTTCGCGCCGTCGGTGAAATACTGCAATGCTTTTTCTTCGTGTGTCATAACGTTTCAATCCTGGCGGTGAGGTCGTTCAGCCAGTCGCCCTCGTACAGCTCGATGAGCCCCGCGTCGCACGCGGCGGCGAGCTTCGGATTGATCGGGATGCGGCATACCGTTTCGATGCCGTTTTCCTTCGCGACCTTTTCGATATGGCTGTCGCCGAACAGATTATGGCGCTTTCCGCAGTCGGGGCACTCGAAATAGCTGTAGTTTTCGACGACGCCGAGCACGGGGATGTTCATCATGTTCGCCATGTTGACCGCCTTCTGCACGACCATGCCGACCAGCTCCTGCGGGGAGGTGACGACGACGGCGCCGTCGATCGGAAGCGACTGGAACACGGTCAGCGGCACGTCGCCCGTTCCCGGAGGCATGTCGATGAACATGATATCGACGTCCTTCCAGATGACGTCGGTCCAGAACTGCTTGACGGTTCCGGCGATGATCGGTCCGCGCCAGACGACGGGGTCGGTCTCATTTTCGAGCAGCAGGTTGATGGACATCATGTCGACGCCGAGTTTCGACGTGACGGGGAAGATGCCGATGTCGCTGCCGGTCGCCTTTTCGTGCACGCCGAACGCGTTCGGGATCGAAGGTCCGGTGATGTCCGCGTCGAGGATGGCGACGTGATCGCCGTTGCGCATGGCGTTGACCGCCAGAAGAGACGTCACCAGCGATTTGCCGACGCCGCCCTTGCCGGACAGTACGGCAATGACTTTCTTTACGGAAGAGAATTGATTGAGCTTTGCGCGGAATTCATTCTCCTCCGTGCGTTCGGAGCAGTTCTGCGCGCAGCTGCTGCAGTCATGGGTGCATTCGCTCATGGATTGAGGTTCCTTTCCGACGCCGCATCTACGGCGCCAATCGCATACTACAGCGGAGCGCATCGGCGCTCCGCGTCAATTCCATTATACCCGACTTTTCGGGAAAGTCAATCCAAAAGAAAGGACAGCGCTTCGCCGATCTTTTCATGCACGCAGAGCGTCGCCTCGCGGTCTCTGGGCGTCGCCGAGAGATTGATGACGATCAGCGTATCGCCGCGGAAATAGTCGATGAGTCCCGCCGCGGGATACACCACAAGCGACGTGCCGCCGACGATCATCGTGTCCGCCTCGCGGATCGAACGGATCGCGTCGGTCACGACCGAGTTGTCGAGCCCCTCACCGTACAAAACGACGTCGGGCTTGATGATCCCGCCGCAGTCGCAGGTCGGCACGCCTTTCATTTGCATGATCTGATCGAGCGAATAGAACCGGCGGCACTTCGTGCAGTGGTTCCGGTAGACGCTTCCGTGCAGCTCACAGACGTGGCGGCTTCCCGCCGCCTGATGCAGTCCGTCGATGTTCTGCGTCACGACCGCGTTGAGCTTGCCCGTATCCTCAAGCTTCGCCAGCGCCTTATGCGCATTGTTGGGCTTCGCGTCGGGATAGATCAGGAACTTTTTATAATAATCATAGAAAACCTCGGGATAGTCCTCGAAAAAGTCGATGGACAGCAGCGTTTCCGGCGGCACGCCGTATGCCCTGATCGCCTTGAAAACGCCGTCGCTCGAACGGAAATCCGGGATCCCGCTCT
>CAMYWS010000247.1 GCA_947302865.1 uncultured Clostridia bacterium | reverse complement strand
ACGCCTTGTTGACCATGTCCATTTCCTTCTTGCAGTCGCCGTAGGTGAAGTCCATCTCCTTGCCGCCGACGATCGCGGGCAGGTTTTCGAGGTCCTTCGGAACGGTCCAGTCAAGGGTGATGTTGGAGAACGGCGCCTGCGTGCCCCAGCGGGACGGCGTGTTGACGCCGTAGATGAACGACTGCACGCACTGCTTGACTTCCTTCTGGGAGAGGTTGTCGACCTTGACGAACGGCGCGAGGTACGTGTCGAACGACGAGAACGCCTGCGCGCCCGCCCACTCGTTCTGCATGATGCCGAGGAAGTTGACCATCTGGTTGCACAGCGTGGACAGATGGCTGGCCGGCGAGGACGTGATCTTGCCCGGAACGCCGCCGAGACCTTCCTGAATGAGCTGCTTCAGACTCCAGCCTGCGCAGTAACCGGTGAGCATGGAAAGGTCGTGCAGATGGATCGCCGCGCTGCGGTGCGCTTCCGCGATTTCGTTGTCGTAGATCTCGCTCAGCCAGTAGTTCGCGGTGATCGCGCCGGAGTTCGAAAGAATCAGGCCGCCGACCGAATACGTGACCGTCGAGTTCTCCTTGACGCGCCAGTCGTTGATCTGCAGATAGTTGTCGACCAGATCCTTGTAGTTCAGCATCGTGGAGTTGATGTTGCGGATCTTCTCACGCTGCTTGCGGTACAGGATGTACGCCTTTGCGACGTCCGCATAGCCGGATTCCGACAGCACCTTTTCGACGCTGTCCTGGATCTCCTCGACCGTGATCTTGCCGTCCTTGATCTTGCTCTCGAAATCGCTCGTGACGTGGAGCGCAAGGAGCTCGATCACGCTCGGATGATACTGTTTCCCCGTCGCTTCGAACGCCTTGGTGATCGCCGCGCTGATCTTGCCGATCGAGAACTCGGCCAGTTTTCCGTCTCTTTTAATGACCTGATACATAAAAATCCCCCTCGCAGGCACAGTTTGGTAAAAATGGGAGCCGCGGGATTTTTTCCCGCGATTCCGAGCGTTGTAACTGTACCACAAGAAGGGGTTCTGTGTCAATATGTTGTGGTGATTGTTAACAAATCATACAATATCTTGTATTTATGCGTTGCATATACAGAACGGGGTATGCGGCGGGCAAACCTTGAAAAAAGTCAGACTATATGCCCCTCAGCGCGGTGTTCGGTACGGTTTTTCGGACAACAGAAGCATACTGTTCCATGCATTCTTTCGAGGGCGCGTGGAAGTTTTCGTACACAACCGTATCGCGGTCGGTGAACGCCTGCAGGTAGTATGCCTTTGCGCCCGCGATCCACTCGGAAATCGCGATAAAGTCGGACATATCGTGCAGTTCGTCGACGACGGTCGTGCGGAATTCATAGTCGATCGTGCCGTTCAGAAGGATCGAAACGCTCTCGCGGACCGGCGCAAGATCCATTTGTTCGAGTCCGCAGATATGCGCATAATGATGCGGTCCGCCCTTGACGTCCATCGCGACGTAATCGACGAGCCCTTCGTCGATGAGCGCTCTGAGCCGGTCCGGATGCATGCCGTTCGTGTCGAGCTTCACGGGATAGCCCATCGCCTTGATCTTCCGGAACAGATCGGGAAGGTCTTTCCTGAGCGTGGGCTCGCCGCCGGTGAACGCGACGCCGTCCAGCAGTCCTTTGCGCTTTTCGAGGAACGCAAGCAGTTCCGTGTCGTCCATGACCGGCTCCGCCGTGCCGTCGATCAGCTCGGCGTTGTGGCAGAACGGACAGCGAAGGTCGCATCCGCCTAAAAACACCGTGCACGCCACACGTCCCGGAAAGTCCAGAAGCGTCATTTTCTGTAAGCCGTGAATCTTCATCGTTCCTCCTCAGATCGCCGCAAGAATATGGAGATTGCGGATCTCCCCGTCCGCGACGCCGTCGTTGACGGAATACGCGTGCTTTTCGAGATCGCCGCAGATCGCTTTCGTAAGCCCCTGCGAAACGAGCGCGTCGATCACGTCCGCCGCGGCGTCCTCGATCATGTCGTATTTCGATCCCGCGGTCTCCGGCTCGTTGTCGGTGGTCAGAAGCACCTCGAGCGTTTCGGCGAGCAGCGACAGCTCCGGAAGCGCCCGCATCGCGCGGAAACTCCATTTATAATAGGGCTCGTAGACGCCGTTCAGCAGAAACGCCGCGTGCATCGCGGCCTTTACAAACGCCGCGGCCGCCAGCTGCGCCGCGCCGGTCTCGCCGTGTTTCAGGCACCGCAGATAGTTGTATTGCCCCGACTGCGCCATCAGAAGGAGCTCTCCGGCAAGCTTTTTTCTGCGGATATCCTCGGGATACCGCGAAAGCGATGCGCGGATGCGCGTGACCTCGCCGTATCCGTCGAAGAACAGCTTGCCGTTCACGGCTTCCGCGAGCGCGTGCTCCGGCACGGTCAGCCACTGCCGCACCGTCAGGATCCCGTCGGGCGAACCGACCTTGTCCGTGAACCATTCCGCCGTGCGGATGACGCCGTGTCTTGCGCCGCCGACCGGCGCGACCGCGCTGCGCGGAAAGCCGAGAAATTCCTTCGGCAGCTTTGCGTACGCGCGCTCCAGCCGAAACGCCTCCCTGCGGTCGACAACGTCCTCGCCCAGCAGAAGACGGCATACG
>CAMYWS010000246.1 GCA_947302865.1 uncultured Clostridia bacterium | reverse complement strand
TCGACCGCGACACCGCGGATCCCGAGCGCGTCAAGCAGCAGCTCACCGAATACGGCCTCGTCACCGAGGAATGGGGCGGCGACACGATCTGCGTACCTGTCTCGGCAAAGAAGCAGATCAACCTCGATCAGCTCCTCGAAATGGTGCTTCTGCAGGCGGACGTTCTGGAACTCAAAGCGAACCCGGACCGTCTCGCGAAGGGCACGATCATCGAAGCGCAGCTCGACAAGACGCGCGGTCCGGTTGCGACGGTGCTCGTACAGAACGGCACCCTGAAAAAGGGCGATATGATCGTCGCGGGCATGGCGTTCGGCAAGGTCCGCGCCATGATGGACGACAAGGGCAGGACCGTCAATTCGGCCGGTCCGTCCACGCCGGTCGAGGTCCTCGGCTTCAACGAGGTCCCGGCGGCGGGCGATATGCTGTTTGCGGCGAACGATGACAAGCTCAGCCGTCAGGTCGCGGACGAACGCCGTCAGAAGGCAAAGGCGGCGCAGGTCAAGCAGGCGCAGAAGGTCTCTCTGGACGATCTGTTCAGCCAGATGGCGGAAGGCGAGCTCAAGGAGCTCAACCTGATCGTCAAGGCGGACGTGCAGGGCTCGGTCGAAGCGGTCAAGCAGGCGCTTGAGAAGCTTTCGAACGAAGAAGTCCGCGTGCGCGTCATCCACAGCGGCGTCGGTGCGATCACCGGATCGGACATCATGTTCGCGTCCGCGTCGAACGCGATCGTCATCGGCTTCAACGTGCGTCCGGATTCCACGGCGCGCGCCACGGCGGAGAAGGAAAAGGTCGACGTCCGCACCTACCGCGTCATCTACAACGCGATCGAGGACGTCGAGAACGCAATGAAGGGCATGTTCAAGCCGGTCTTCCGGGAAGTCGAGCTCGGCCGCTGCACGGTCCGCTCCACGTTCCGCATCTCCGGCGTCGGGACGATCGCGGGCGCGTACGTCAACGAGGGCAAGGTCACGAGGACCGCGCAGGTGCGCGTCGTCCGCGGCGGCATCGTCCTGCACGACGGCAAGATCGGATCTCTGAAGCGCTTCAAGGACGACGCGAAAGAGGTCATGGCGGGCTACGAGTGCGGTATCTCGATCGAGAACTTCAACGACATCCTCGAGGATGACGTGATCGAATGCTACGTGATGGAGGAAGTGAAGCGCTGATGGCAAAGGTCAGGAACGAACGGCTCCGTGAAGAGCTCAAAAAGACGGTCAGCGCGATCATCTTCGATATGAAGGACCCGCGCATCCCGGCGGTGACCTCGATCACCGAAATGGAAGTGACGCCGGACCTCAAGTACGCCAAGGCGCATGTATCCGTGTACGACGCGGACGAGACCGCTTTGAAAACGACAGTTGACGCGCTGAACCACGCGGCGGGCTTTATCGCACACGAAGTCGGCGCGCGAATGACGATCCGCAGGGTGCCTGCGATCAAGTTTGTCGGCGACGATTCGATCGCGTATTCGGTGCATATCTCCGAGGTGATCCGCTCGCTGCACAAGGATGACAAACCCGAAAAGGAGCCGGAAGCATGAACTTATTTGCGGCGGCGTCCTTTATACAATCGCATCAATCCTTTTATCTGGCAGCCCACCAGTCGCCCGACGGCGACACGATGGGCTCTTGCCTTGCTTTGCGGGCGGCGCTTCTCCTGATGGGCAAGGAAGCGACGGTCGTCTGTCCCGATCCCGCGCCGAAAAATCTTTCGTTTTTGGAGGGCGTCGACACGGTGACCGGCACGGACGGGATCGAGCCGCCGAAGGAAGCGGTGATCTACGTCGACTGCGCCGACCACAGGCGCACAGGAAAGCTGCAGGCGATCCTTGAAACCGCGCCGTTTCAGTTCTGCATCGACCACCACGGCACAAATCCGCGCGAGAGCAAGGACGGCGACTGGGTCGAGGACGTTTCCGCAACAGGCGAACTCATTTTGCGTCTTCTGGACGCGATGCACACGCCGGTCACACACGGGATCGCGGTCGCGCTCTATACGGCGATCGCCACCGACACCGGCAATTTCGCGTATTCGAATACGACCGCAGAGGCGTTCCGTGCCGCTGCGGAGCTGATGAAATACGACATCAACCTATCGGAGCTCAACCGCATCCTGTTCCGCGAAATGACGCTTGCCAAGGCGAAACTCGTCGCATACACGCTCGGCAACATGGAGCTCTCTTCGGACGGACGGCTGAATATCTGCGCCGTTCCCGAAAGCGTGCTCGATGCATGCGGCGCGAGCAAAGAGGAATGCGAGGGGCTCATAGACTATCTCCGCGACGTCGACACCGTCGAGGCGGCGTGCATTCTGAAGGAATCCGACGGCGTCGTGCGCGTCAGCATGCGCTCTAAGCGCACCTGCGACGTGGCGGCGGTCGCAAAGCGGTTCGGCGGCGGCGGACATCTGCGCGCCGCGGGCTGTACGCTTGAACTTCCGCTGGACGAGGCGGTGTGCGTGATGCGCGACGCGCTTATTGAGGCGCTCGCATGACCGAAGGGATCGTCACCGTCCTGAAACCTCCGGCGATGTCGAGTTCCGACGTCGTGGTGGACATACGGAAGATTTTTGAAACAAAACGGGTCGGACATCTCGGAACGCTCGATCCCGAGGCGGCGGGCGTTCTGCCCGTGTGCGTCGGAC
>CAMYWS010000245.1 GCA_947302865.1 uncultured Clostridia bacterium | reverse complement strand
GCTGCGCACTGAAAAAACTCGGCTTTTACGATGCGGAGGAAACCGCGATCGGCGCGACGATCGTCAAGCGCGAGTACGACCGCCTGTTGAGCGAAGAGAATCGCGACGTGGTCATTTCGTCGTGCTGTCATTCGGTCAACCTGCTGATCCAGAAATACTTCCCGTCGGTGCTTCCCTATCTGGCCGACGTGCTGTCGCCGATGCAGGCGCACTGTCAGGACATCAAACGGCGGATCCCGAACGCAAAGACCGTATTCATCGGACCGTGCGTCGCCAAGAAGGATGAAGCGGACGTTTTTGCGGGCATCGTCGACGCGGTGCTGACCTTTGAGGAACTGACCGAGTGGATGGAGGCGGAAGGCGTCACGCTCGAACGCGAGCGTGATTCGAGCAACGAGAGCCGCGCGCGCTTCTTCCCGACGACCGGCGGCATCTTAAAGACGATGGTGCGCGAGCGCAGGGATTACAGCTATCTCGCGCTCGACGGCGTCGAGAACTGCATCGCGGCGCTGAAGGATATCGAAAGCGGCAAGATCCACCGCTGCTTCATCGAAATGTCGGCGTGCGCGGGCAGCTGCGTCGGCGGTCCGGTCATGGAAAAATATCACAGCCGCAGCCCGATCAGCGATTACGTCGCTGTCAGCGACTACGCGGGCAGCAAAGACTTCAACGTGGAACAGCCCGATTCGATTTCGATCCGCAAGAGCTTTTCGCCGATCGACCGGCACGAGACAAAGCCGTCCGAGTCCGAGATCCGCGCCGTGCTGCGGGAAATGGGCAAGTACAGTCCGGCGCAGGAACTGAACTGCGGTTCGTGCGGATACAATTCCTGCCGTGAAAAAGCGATTGCCGTCTGTCAGGGCAAGGCGGAGATTTCGATGTGCCTGCCGTTTTTGAAGGACAAGGCGGAAAGCTTCTCCGATACGATCGTCAAGAACTCGCCGATCGCGCTTGTCGTCATCAATGATCGGTTTGAGGTGCAGCAGATCAACAATGCCGCGCTGAAACTGATGAATCTGCGCTCGGCGGATGACGTGCTCGGCGATCAGGTCGTGCGCATCCTCGATCCGCTTCCGTTCATGACCGTGCAGAGCACGGGGCGCAGCGTGGTCAATCAGCACGCATACCTTGCCGAATACAGGCGTTATGTGGAGCAGATCATTGTGCAGGATCGCGAAAGCCGTATGATGGTCTGTTCGATGCGCGACATCACGAACGAGGAAACCGAGCGTGAAAAGAAAGAGAAGATTACGCAGCAAACGGTAGAGGTCGCAGACAAGGTCGTTGAAAAGCAGATGCGCATCGTGCAGGAGATCGCATCGCTGCTCGGCGAGACCGCCGCGGAAACAAAGATCGCGCTTGCAAAGCTGAAGGAGTCGATCGCCGATGAATGATCTTTGCGCCGATATCGGCTATAAAAGCATCCTGCACGCGGGCGAACAGCTCTGCGGCGACCATGTGGACATCGCATCGGACGACAATTCCACAGTCATCGTGCTGGCCGACGGGCTCGGCAGCGGCGTCAAGGCAAGCATTCTCTCGACCCTGACTTCGAAAATCATTTCCACGATGATGGCGGAAGGACTCTCGGTCGAGGACTGTGTCCGTACGATCGCGGCGACCCTTCCGGTCGATTCAAAGCACGGCGTCGCATATTCGACATTCACGATCGTACATCTGATGAACAACACCTACGCCGACGTGATCCAGTACGACAACCCGCAGCTGATCCTTTTGCGCAACGGGCAGAACTACGACTACCCGACGCAGGAAATGATCGTCGGGGATAAAAAGATTCTGCGCTCGCGCATCCGTCTCGAGGAAGGAGATCTGTTCATTGCCATGTCCGACGGCTGCCCGCACGCAAGCGCCGAGGAAGCGTACAACATGGACTGGACGCGCGACGATATTATCCGGTTTATGGAGACAATCTCGCTTGCGGGATACAATGCAAAGACGCTGTCGACGATGCTCATCGATGAATGCTGGAGTCTCTACGCCGGCGAACCGCGCGACGATGCGACCGCCTGCGTGATTGCGATCCGTAAGCGGGAGCCGATGAACATCCTGTTCGGACCGCCGAGCGATCCGGACGACGCCGAACGCATGATGAACCTGTTCTTCTCAAAGGAAGGCAAACACAT
Source organism: uncultured Clostridia bacterium (assembly GCA_947302865.1). Next base: position 501 of record CAMYWS010000245.1, on the reverse strand, counting down.
CATCTGCGGCGGCACGACGGCATCGATTGCTGCAAAACACCTCCGGGTACCGCTGCGCACAGGCTCCGGGGAGATGGTCGGGGGTATCCCGCCGACGTCCGAGCTCGAAGGCGTCGATCTCGTTACCGAGGGCGTAATCACGATGAGCCGGGTGGTTGAGTACGCGCACGACTTTATCGGCGAAAACGCGCAGTACGAGACGTGGAGTTATGGGCGTGACGGCGCTTCGATGATCTGCCGCCTGCTGTTCGAGGAAGCGACAGACATCAATTTCTACGTCGGACGGGCGGTCAATCCTGCACATCAGGACCCGAACCTGCCGATCAATTTCCACATCAAAATGCGTCTTGTCGACGAGTTGTCCGAGGCGCTTCGCACAATGGGCAAGCGCGTTAAAATCAGTTACTTTTGATTGGTGTGTCGGATTACAGCAAAAACGCTCCCAAATCGGGAGCGTTTCTTGATCAAAGACATCGGGTCGTTTCGGCAGGGAACGGATCA
>CAMYWS010000244.1 GCA_947302865.1 uncultured Clostridia bacterium | reverse complement strand
GCGCTTGCGCCGGGCGCGTGTCAGGTCAAAGCGACGATCGACGGGCTCGAAGCCGTCGTCGACGTGACGGTGCTCGAGGAGACCGTGATCGCGGGGGAGTGGATCGCCGAAAACGGCACGGCGCTTTCGATCGGAAACGATCTTTCCGGCACGCTCGACGGCGCGAAGACGCAATGGGCCCGCGCCGCGTTCAACGACGGCGAGGTCAAAAACACGTACCGCTACACAAAGCTTATCGCACAGGACGGCACGGTTCTGTATTACGACCGGCTCAACGACGCCCTGCGTCTCGACGCGGACGGCACGATCACGGCGTTCGTGCGCAAATAAACGGATCTTCGGAGCGGAACGCCGCTCTTTTTCATTTTTCTGAAATTTCCTGCAACATTTTGCCGTCTTTATGTGTCTAATCAGTAAAGACACAAACCGGAAGGGAGGGAAGCGCTTTGAGAAACGGAAGCGAGAACGCCTGGTTTTCCCGCGAGATCGAGGCGGTCGCGCCGACGATGTTTCGCGTCGCGTTCGCAATCCTCAGAAATCGCGCAGACAGCGAGGACGCCGCGCAGAACGCGGTTTTAAAGGCGTACACCCATTTAGACAAGCTCAAAGAACGGCGATATTTCAAGACATGGATGATCCGCATTCTGAAAAACGAATGCAGTAATTTTGTGCGCTCCGCTTTTCGCACGGTCAACCTCGACGCATGCGAACCCATCGGCTACGACATGGAGGTGCCGGACCTCGATCTGAACCGCGCGTTCGACACGCTCAACGCGGACGAACGGCTTGCGATCACGCTGTTTTATTTTGAGGGTTATTCGACCCGCGAGATCGCAAAGATCTGCGAGGTCAGCGAAGGCACGGTGCGCTCGCGGCTTTCCCGCGCACGGGAGGCGCTTCGGAAAAAGCTTTCGGAACAGGAGGCAATGCTATGAACAGCAGTTTCGATACAAGATTAAAGAGGGGCCTCTTTCCCGAAATGCCGCAGTCGTTTGCGGACGGACTGCTGCGCGCGGCGGAAACGGCAGGAGGGACCCAAAATAGATCGGCACAAACGGACGCGGCGAAATCGTCCGCGACCGGATCGGAACCGAAAAAGCGCAGATTTCCGGTCGGCAAGGTGCTTGCGGGCGCTTTGGCGGCGGTGCTCGTCGCCGCGTGCGTCGTGATCGCGGTGTTCGCTCCGGGCATCGGACGAAACAAACACGGCGCGGTCGATCCCGCCGCATACAATCCCCTGCGCGGAAGATGGACACTCACGGAAGTGGAGCAAAACGGCGAAACGGTCGATCCCGAAACGATCGGGCTTCAGATGCAGCTTCAATTTTCCGACGAAAGCGTCACGGTCTCGACGCAGACGGGCGGTGCGGAGGGACAGAATGTCTATCGGTACGCCTTTGCCGACAACGCGGTCGAACTCACGGCGGAGGGCGCAAGAATCCCGGTGCTGCCCGCAAGCGGCGTATATGACCCGGAAACGAACACGCTGCGCTTTGCGGGCGCGGATGGCGACGGCGCGCTGATCTTCTCCCGCGTGCTGAACAAACAGACGCTGACCGGCATTTGGAAACAAACGCGAAGAGAGCATTCCGTTGACCCTTCCCCGTTCGAGGGTTCCACATATGAACCGTGGGAATATGAAGCGTGGGAAAAGGAGCAAACGTGGGAGGAAGACGCGGAGCCGCAGCCAGAGTATCTGGAATTTACGGAGGACGGTCGGATGTATTCTTTCTACTATGAACCCGACAATGGGGTCCAAATGAACCAAGGTGACGTCTACACGATTTCGGGAAATGCTTTACAGTGCGCTCATTTGGGATACCCGCTTCGTTACGAAGCCGAAACAGATACGATCTGTTGGATCCTTTGGCAGCGCAGGGAGTATTATGAGCGGGTCCCGGAGATAGAAATCGACGATCCGTACCGTGAGAAGGTTTCCGAGCTGCGGCAAAAGTACCCCGAATACTTTGATCTCGATTGCAAGAAGGGACTTAAGGTTTATGTCTGGCAGATGAGCGGCGACAGCTATTCCTGCGCGCTGATTTCCGGCGCGGACGAACGTTCGGAACTTGAGATCGGCGGCATGAAAGGCGTGACGATCGAGGAGATGCGTTTGATTCTTTCGACCTACTATGAAGCGCGGGACTGCGAAATTGAACCGGAGCAGGTCGAGGTCGTTCCGTTCCGCAATCCGCTCTCAAGCTATTGGTATGAGATCGACGACGCTTACAAAGGAATGGTGCGATGGCTGATCACCGGAACGTCGTTCGAAAGCGACGACCCGCTGTATTCGCTGCTTCCCAAAGGGGCTTACGGCGGAGATCCTCCCGCTCATTACAATTTCCGTGTAAGCGAAGTCTGCGACATCGACGGCGACGGCACGTTCGAAACCTGCATGCTGACGAAAGGACCGACCTCGGGGCTATTTACGTTCACGCTTACCGCTTATCATAACGGCACGGCGGTCTACCGCAATACGTTCAATACGGCAAACGGGTATCTTTCGATCCAGCGCAAGAAACAAGGACTGTGGCTAATAAATAACGATCCCGAAAACCTAAGCGGAAAACTTCATGGAGTTTACACGGGCACGGTCGAGAACGGCAGGTTCGTGCTGACCGACTGGAAAACGGGAGAAACCATGGAATACTGGGGGCTTGCCGATCCGCATTGGAATATGAACTGATCTGCGCAAA
>CAMYWS010000243.1 GCA_947302865.1 uncultured Clostridia bacterium | reverse complement strand
TTTTTCGTCATGCCGACGAAGACCGACTGCACGTCCGGGCTCGGAAAGAAGCAGTCCGGTCCGAATTCGTCGAGCGTTTTTGCGTCATAATACAATTGCACAAGGATCGAAAGCGGTCCGTAATTGTCGTCCTTCGGCGCGGCAAAGAAGCGGTCCGCCGCCTCCTTCTGCACCATGCAGTAAAACGACGCGGGAAGCGCCTTCAAAACCGCGGTCGAAAGCGGCGTCGTGATATAGTAGGGCAGGTTTCCCACGACCGAAAAGGGCTTTGTGACCTCCGCATAGCGGAACTTTTGCGCGTCGAGGGTCAGCACCGAAAGGTTCGGGTGCGGCAGCGAATTCTGCAGGAATTCCGCCATCGCCGCGTCCTTTTCGATCGCGGTCAGCGAAACGTCCTTTTCCAGAAGAAGCTCCGTGAGCCCCCCGAGCCCGGGACCGATCTCGATCACGGTTTTTGCAAGCGTCATCCGGTCGACACAGGCGGAAAGCTTTTCCCCCGCGACGCAGAAATTCTGCCCCAGCGCGCGGTTCGGGTTTGCGTGCATTTCATGTAATGCGGTTTTGACAAATTCGATGTTTGCTCTCATGCGCGCAGTATAGCATATTTTTCCGCGCGCCGCAAGGTATAGCGCGGCATGCGCCGGGCACAATAACGGAAAAGAACCGAAAGGAGATGCGCGTATGAAACGATTCTTTTTGATCCCGCTGCTCGCGCTGCTCATTGCGCTTGCCGGCTGCACCTGCTCCGTCAGCGGAAACGCGTCGATGCCGACCAAGGCGCCGACGTCCGTTCCGACGGCAAAAGCAACCGCCGCGCCGGTCACCACGACGCCGCCCGCGATGAGCGCCGCTCCGACGGAAACGACCGCGCCGGTCATGCCGACCGAGCCGATCGTCTCTCCCTCCGCAGGCGCGAGCGCCGGAACCGGCAATCCGTAACGAATTGCACAAACGCAAAACGCTTCCGACGGGAGCGTTTTTTGTTTTCGGCGCGAGCGGTCTTGATATTCGACGCGATAAGCGCTTGCATCCGCGGCGGTCTTGCGGTATAATTGCCCCGATCAAAGAGGGTTCGACGGAGGGGAAACGGTATGACGCTGCGGGATTTGAAACCGGGTGAATCGGCGATCGTGGAAACGGTCGGCGGCGAAGGGGCATTGAGACAGCATTTTCTGGACATGGGCGTGATCCCGGGCACCGGCATGACGCTTGAAAAGCTTGCGCCGATGGGCGATCCGATGGAGTTTCGGATCCACGGCTACGAGCTGACGCTGCGCGTTGCGGACGCGGAAAAGATCGGCGTCCGACGCGTCGACGAGGCGCCTGCCGCGCCGAAGGCGTCGGTCAGGCGCATGCGCGAGCATCCGGGTCTCGGCGAGACCGGCCGGTTCCACGTCAAGGAGACCGAAACGCCGCTGAAAAAGGGCACAAAGCTGACCTTTGCGCTTGCGGGGAATCAGAACAGCGGCAAGACGACGCTCTTTAACCAGCTCACCGGCGCGAACCAGCACGTCGGCAACTTCCCGGGCGTGACCGTGGACCGCAAGGGCGGTGTGATCCGCAATCATCCGAACACGGAGATCACGGACCTTCCGGGCATCTATTCCCTGTCCCCGTATTCCGACGAGGAGCGCGTCTCCCGCCGGTTCATTCTCGACGAAAAGCCCACGGGCATCATCAATATCGTCGACGCGACGAACATCGAGCGCAATCTGTATCTCACGATGCAGCTCATGGAGCTGGACGTGCCGATTGTGCTTGCGCTGAACATGATGGACGAGGTGCGCGGAAACGGCGGTTCGATCCGCATCAACGACATGGAATCGCTCCTCGGTATTCCGGTCATTCCGATCTCGGCGGCGAAGAACGAAGGCGTCGACGAGCTCGTCAGTCACGCGCTGCACGTCGCGCAGTATCAGGAAAAGCCAAGCCGCACCGACTTCTGCGACAAGGACGCGCACGGCGGCGCGGTGCACCGGTGTCTGCACGGCATCATGCACCTCATCGAGGACCATGCGAGCGCCGCGGGCATTCCCCTGCGCTTTGCCGCAAGCAAGCTCGTCGAGGGCGATCCGTACGTGACCGAGGCGCTGAAACTGTCTGAAAACGAGCGCGACATGGTCGAACACATCATTTGTCAGATGGAGGAGGAGCGCGGGCTCGACCGTGCCGCCGCCATTGCGGACATGCGGTTTTCGTTCATCAAAAAGCTGTGCGACCAGGCGGTGATCAAGCCGCGTGAAAGCAAGGAGCACAGGCGGAGCCGCCGCATTGACAAGGTCCTTACCGGCAAGTGGACCGCGATCCCGGTGTTCATCGCGATCATGGGGCTCGTGTTCTTTCTGACCTTCCATGTGATCGGCGCGGGGCTGCAGGAGCTTCTTGCAATGGGCGTCGACGCGCTGACCGCGCTTGTCGATTCACTGCTCACAAACTGGGGCGTCAGCCATGTGCTGCATTCGCTGATCATCAAGGGTATCTTTACCGGCGTGGGCAGCGTACTGAGCTTCCTTCCGATCATCATCGTGCTGTTCTTCTTCCTCTCGCTCCTTGAGGACACCGGCTATATGGCGCGCGTCGCGTTCGTCATGGATAAGCTGCTCCGCAAGATCGGACTTTCCGGCCGCAGCATCGTGCCGATGCTGATCGGATTCGGCTGTACCGTGCCGGGCGTCATGGCAAGCCGCACGCTGCCC
>CAMYWS010000242.1 GCA_947302865.1 uncultured Clostridia bacterium | reverse complement strand
GGCTGCGGCGTGCCGCTCTGGCCGGCGTTCGGCATCGTGGAATACTGCCGCGTGGGCTGCGACGTCGGGCTCGACTGGAACGGCTCAAAGCTCATGCAGATCACGCACCGCGAGCGCGTCTCCACCAAGCAGTCCATCGAGGACACGATCTTCCGCCGCGAGCTCACCGGACGCGCGTTCATGGGCGATCCCGACGTGTTCTTCCTGCGCGAAGGAAACTGCGTCCTGACCCCGGAGGAGAAGGAAAAGCTCTATACGGCAAACGCTTTATTGGGCGGCATGCTTTTGACCTCCGACGCGCTGAACGCCTATACCGACGAAAAGAAGGCGCAGTTCCGTCATGTCCGCGACCTGATGGAGAACGCAACCGATATTTCCGTCGACGCCGACAACGGCATCGTTCTGCACTGGACCTATGCGGGTGAAGCAAAGTCGCTTCGGATCCTGTAAACAAGAACCAAAAAGAAAGAGGGGGTCGATGATCGACTCCCTCTTATTCGTGTAGATTGATAAACGCATGGGAAAGTGCGTTGTAGATGCACGCACGAAAACTGCAAGGGAAGAACGGGAATTCAACCCGTCAAATCCGGCGACATGTGCGGCGGATTTGACACCTTGCAGCTTCCGCCGCCCGGAACTGCGAAGCAGTTTAGGCGATGCTGAAAAACCAGTCGGTTGAAAACTTGTTTCAACCGACTGAAGCGAAGCGCTATTCCGCGTAGGTGGTCATTCTGCGGATCAGATCGAAGCAGAGCTGGAAGATGTCCTCGCGGTTCTCGTCCATGACGTGCTCGATCACGACGTCGTTGACCACGCCGGTCATGCCGGTGCTGTAATTGGTGATCATGCCGAGCGCGGCGTATTCGATGCCGAGGTCGCAGCACAGCGGCGCTTCGGGCACGATACTCTGACCGACGACCTGTGCGCCCAGCATGCGGAGCGCGCGCGCTTCCGCGGCGGTCTCAAAGCGCGGACCTTCAAGGCAGGCATAGACGGCTCTGCCGGAATACGGGAAGCCGTGCTGCTGAATGAGCTCCTCGAGCGTCTCGTTGAGGGCGGGGCTGAACACGTTCTCCATGCCGGTGTGCAGCGCGGGACGGTGTTCGCGTTCGAACGAGGAGGGACGACCCTTGGTGAAGTCCATAAAATCGTTGATGAGGCAGTATTCGCCGAGCCGCATGGAATAGTCGCAGGCGCCGACCGAGGTCACGCCGATCGCGTGGGTGACGCCGATCTGATGCAGCGCATAGACGTTGGCACGATAGTTGATGTCGCCCGGATCGTGCGCATACAGGATGCCGTGACGGGAGAGGAAGATGACCTCATTGCCCTCTTTGAGCTTGCCCTTGAATACGACGACGTCGCCGTAAGGCGTGGAAACTGCCTGCTCCTTGTAACGGATCGGGAGCGTTTCGATATTGGTACCGCCGATGATCGCGATTTTCATTTTCGCAGAGATCCTCCGTATCAAATTTGCGTCTTTATCATAGCACAGCGGCAGCCAAAAGACAAGCGGACAGGGTAATATATTCGACAAAAAAGAAGCGGTTTTGCGCCGCTCCGTTCTGCTGCGTATCAGTTCGCGGCAAACGTGATTCGAACATGTTTGTTATATCAAAAAACGCGGGATCTCTCCCGCGCTTTCGGTCGGATTCTTTGATTATTGCTTTTTCTTCAGGAGCCTGCCCTTGATGACGCCCTTCGGGTCTTTGATCAGAAGCACGACAAGCCAGATGACCATAGCGAGCGCGACGACCGACAGTCCGAGGAACAGGTCGTTTGCCATGTCTTTGAGCGCGGGCGAAAAGTATTCCGCGCCGAGCTCCGCGTATTCGAAGATCGCGTCGACGAGCCACATCAGCGACGCGCCCCAGAAGAGCCAGCAGAGGATGCCGAGCCGCATTTCGTTATCCGGCTGCTTTTTATACCAGATCGCCGTCGTGATCAGCGCCGCAAATAAGGAAACCAGCAGAGTCATATGGGCTTCTCCTTACTCTGCCGCGGGGATCGCCTTCAGCGCCTTCTTCTGCATCAGTTTTGTAACGAACAGCATGCCGACCCATACGACCGTGATCAGCGCCGCCATAGAAACGCCCACCGTGCCCATCTCACCGAGCATTTCGGAAACCGCCTCCGGTCCTTCCTGCGCTGCCGTGAGGAACGGGAAGAACGGAACGATCTCACCGTGCCAGAGATGCTCGAACGCTAAAAGCGCGGAACCGCCCCACAGGAGCTTGTTCAGCCAACCGATCTTTTTACTGAACGGAAGCGTTTCCATCTTGTATCCGTCAGCGCTCGTGACGGTTTTTTCGCCCGCCTTTTTTTCTTTCTTTTCAACGACCTTCTGCACGACCGTCGTTACGATCGCTTCCGTCATCGGAATCAGAAAACATGCCATATCCATACCTCCCAAGGTTATTTCTTGTTTGATATCGTATCAAAAAAGCAAGCCGTCCGCAAGCCCCGAGGGGGGATGCGAACGGCGTGTTGTTCCCGTTATTTGGTTTTATTTCAGCAGCTTGTCGATGGCGTTTTCAAGCTCGATGATCGCTTCGCGGTCATTTTCCTCGACGGCGTGAACGATGCAGTGCTCGATATGATCCTTCAGGATGATCTTGCTGACGGAGCCGAGCGCAGCGCGCACTGCGGCAAGCTGTACAAGCACCTCCGAGCAGTCTCGTCCGTCCTCGACCATCTTTTT
>CAMYWS010000241.1 GCA_947302865.1 uncultured Clostridia bacterium | reverse complement strand
GATCCGGACAGCAACGTCGCGTTCGGCGAGGGCGGCGCCGGCACGTTTTCGGACGGCAAGCTCACAACGCGCATCCGCGATCCGCATATCGACGGGATCCTCAAAGATATGATCGCATGCGGCGCGCCGGAGGAGATCGCGTACCTTGCGAAGCCGCATATCGGGACGGACCGTCTGCGCACGGTTGTCGGCAATCTCAGAAGACGGATCGAAGCGGCGGGCGGGGAAGTGCGCTTTTCCGCAAAGCTTACGGATATCAGCGTGACCGACGGAAGAATCACGGCGGTCTGCATCCGCGAGGGAGACCGCACGGTGCGGGAACCCTGCACGGCGCTGGTGCTTGCGATCGGACACGGCGCAAGGGATACGGCGCGGATGCTGTATGAGAATGGCGTCGCGATGGCGCCGAAGGCGTTTGCGATCGGCGTGCGCGCCGAGCATCCGCAAAGTCTGATCAACGAAAGCCAGTACGGACCGATGGCGAACCATCCGCGGCTCGGCGCGGCGGAATACCGGCTCACCGCAAAAAGCGGCGCGCGCGGCGTGTATACGTTCTGTATGTGTCCCGGCGGACAGGTCGTCGCAAGCGCGAGCGGCAGCGAACAGGTCGTGGTCAACGGCATGAGCAATTTCGCCCGCGACGGCAAAAACGCCAACGCGGCGGTCGTCGTGCAGATCACGCCGGACGACTTCGGAACGCACCCTTTGGACGGGCTTCGGTATCTTGACCGGCTCGAACGCCGCGCGTTTCTTTCGGGCGGCGCGGACGGCACGGCGCCTGCGTCCACGGTCGGCGCATTTTTACGCAATGAACCGTCGAAGCCTTCGCGTTCGGTCGAGCCGACGTATCGGCCGGGCGTGCGATACACGCGGCTTTCGGACTGCCTGCCGGACTTTGTTTCCGCGGGGATCCGCGACGGGCTCGTTTCGTTCGGACGGCAGCTCAAAGGGTACGATATGGAGGACGCGGTGCTGACGGCGGTGGAAAGCCGCACGTCGTCGCCGCTTCGGATCCTGCGCGACGAAACGATGGGATCCGTTTCACACAGAGGCCTGTATCCGGTCGGCGAAGGCGCGGGATATGCCGGCGGCATCGTCAGCGCGGCGGTCGACGGACGGAAGGCGGCGGAAGCGATCATGCGGATCTTTTCGCCGGTTTCCTGAATTTTCCAAAATTGCAACGAAGATTCGTCATCCTTGTAAACATTGTTTCAACAAACGCCGAAAGACGTTTGTTTTTTTGTCGGACTGTGGTATAACGGAGTTACACAGAACAGAGGAAAGGAGGCGCGCTTATGAAACGGCTGCTTTGTCTGCTGCTGTGCCTTTTCATGCTGCCGGTCGCGGTGCGGCAGGCGGAGGCGACGGAGGATGAAACGATCGTGCGCGTACTTCTGTCCACAAACGAAGCGAGCGCCGTTACGGTAAAGCTCGCGGGCAAGTATGCCGTAGGCAGCAAGACCGTCAGCGGCGGGACGGTGACCGCAAAGATCAAAAGCGGCACGATCACGGTCTCGCACTCTTCCGCGGGCGTGCTGAAGACCTCGGATACCTCCGTACGGCTCGAGCGGGTCGGGACGGACGACGCTACGATCCTGACGTTTGACAATCCCAAGCACGGCACGCGCAAGTATTACGGAGATTTCGTGTTCTATAACGACGGCGGCAAGCTGCGGCTTTTGAATTACGTGGATATGCACCGGTACCTCTACGGCGTCGTCAGCGGGGAGCTTTCGGATTCCTCCAGACCGGACTTTCTGAAGACTGAAACGATCTGCGCGAAGGGCTTTGCGCTTGCGGAGGTCAAGGCGAGAAAGAACAAGTATTTCGACGTGTACGACACCACGACCTCTCAGCTCTACTACGGTTTTGTGGCGGAGGACAGGAATACGATCGCGGCGGTCGACGCGGTCTGGACGCAGACGCTCCGGTATAACGGAAAGACCGTCAAGACCTATTACAGCACGGCGAACGGCGGACAGGCGATCACGCCGCGCATCCGCTGGGGCGGCACGGCAAACGACGGCGCGTACTGGTTCGGCTACGATCCGTTCGATCTTTTGGGATCGGGCAAAAACGTCGTGCTGACGGTCGACGGAACGTCGCCGAAGGACATGAACGCCGAGCTCTATGCGTTCCTGCTCAAAAAGACCGATGCAAAGGAGATCATTTCGGTCGACGCGATCACCGGCGTTTACGATCCGGATAACCCCTCCGGCACGGCGCGTTACCCGAGCACGCTTGCGCCTGAGAAACGGTATGACTGGACGCTGACGGTCAGGGACAGCGCCGGAAAACAGAAACAGGTCAGCTTTTCCTGTACGCCCGACGCGGTCAAAACGGCGGTCGTGCCGGACGCAGCAGGCGCGATCTGCTTTGTCGTGCGGACGCAGAAGTCCGAATGGAAGCTCGTATGGGGCGTGAACAGCGGACACCGCGCGGGACTCTCGCACCGCGGCGCGGGGCAGATGGTGAAGAAGGGCTACTCCTACGTGGACGTGCTGAAATTCTACTATCGCGGCGCGACGCTGTACGACGAAAACGGAAGAGCGATCGAATCGACGGCGACGTTTGATTTTACCTATGAGAACGGCGACGAGCCGCAGCCGACGGCAGCGCCCACAGCGACACCGACGGCAACGCCGAAACCGACCGCGACGCCGACGCCCACGGCAGCCCCGACGATCGCGCCGCCTCCGGAGCCGATCGCGTACGACGTGATCGTCACGTCG
>CAMYWS010000240.1 GCA_947302865.1 uncultured Clostridia bacterium | reverse complement strand
AGATCGTCCGCCGCTTCCTGCGTCATCTTGCCCTTCGCAACGCGCTTATTGAGGGACGCCGCGAGCTTGTCCTTATGCCGCTGCGCGCTCTCCACGCTCGTCGCGTACAGAAGCGCGGTGTGTCCGTTTGCCGAAAAGACCTGCGCGATGCCGCTGCCCATGGTTCCTGCACCGAAAATGGCTACCTTCATGTTTGTTTCCTCCTGAATTGATTTTTATAGATGGTTCGGACCCTGTCCGTTGGTTACCGGTTCTGATACGGCTCGTGTTTGCGCTTTTCCAGGAACGCGCCCATTCCCTCTTTCTGGTCCTCGGTCTCGAAGCAGCCGCCGAACAGCTTTTCTTCGAGCACGATCGCTTCGTCCATCGGATGCTCCTGACCTTCGTTGATCGCCCGCTTGCATGCCCGCACCGCGATCGGCGCGTTCTTCGCGATCGTCTCGGCAAGCTTTTCCGCCGCCGGCATGAGTTCCTCCGCGGGATACACCGCGTTGACAAGCCCGATGCGCAGCGCTTCGTCCGCCTTGATATTGCGCGCCGAATAAATGAGCTGCTTTGCCATACCGGGGCTGACGAGCCGCGCAAGGCGCTGCGTGCCGCCGAAACCCGGCGTGATGCCGAGACCCGTTTCCGGCTGTCCGAACACCGCGGTGTCGGAGCAGATGCGGATATCGCACGCCATACTAAGCTCACAGCCGCCGCCCAGCGCGTAGCCGTTGACCGCCGCGATCACGGGGATCGGAAGCGTTTCGAGCTTTCGGAACGCGTCGTTGCCCTTTTTGCCGAACGCCTCGCCCCCGGCCTTTGTAAGCGAGGACATCTCGCCGATGTCCGCGCCCGCGACGAACGCTTTTTCGCCGCTGCCGGTGACGATCAGCACACGGATCTCCGTGTCGGCGGAAACCGTGTCGGCAAGCGTATTCAGATCATTGAGGACTTCGGAGTTCAGCGCGTTCAGCGCTTTCGGGCGGTTGATCGTCGCGATCGCGACATTGCCCTTCTTTTCCAACAGGATGTGCGTCATGGAAACCTCCGCAAAAGGGTCTGCCCGCAATCGGGCAGTTTATAACATATTTATTATAGTACATTCGGGCACAATACGCAAGCCCGATTCCCCTTTTCGGCGCATCCTATATTATTCCGTTTCTGTTTACGAACCGCCCGCGCTGTGCTATAATCGCGTTCGGAAAACCGAAGCATGAGGCAACCATGGAAAACAAGGAACGTAATTCAAAGAAGATTCTCGGACACATCTTTGCGCTGTTCTCCGTCGTCGTATGGGGCAGCTGCTACGTGCTGACAAAAAACCTGCTCGCGGCGGGCTTTACCGCCCTGCAGATCACGCCGATCCGCATGGCGCTTGCGTATGTGGTGCTTCTTGTCATGCGTCCGAAGTTTCAGCGGCTTTCATGGAAGGATGAAGGCATGTTTGTGCTCATCGGGATCTTCGGCGGCAGCGTCTATTTCTTTCTGCAAAACACCGCGCTGACCTACACCTACGCCGCGAACGTCAGCATCATCGTGTGCCTTTCCCCGATCTTCACGGCGATCCTCGCCGCGCTCTTTTCCCGCGGGAACGAACGGCTCGGCAAGTTTCTTTTGTTCGGCTCCGTTCTTGCGATCGCGGGCGTGGTGCTCGTCGTCCTGAACGGCACGCTGAACTTTCATTTAAGCCCCTTGGGCGACCTTCTTGCCCTTCTTGCGGGCATTTCATGGGCAGTCTATTCGATCCTCATCAAGCGCTATACCGAAACGATGGACGGATTTTTGGTCACCCGCCGCGTGATGTTCTGGGCGTTTATCACCTCGATCCCGCTGATGCTCCTGTCGGACGGCATGCCGAATCTTACGCCGCTGTTTACGGTGCCGAAGGTGCTTTTCAGCTGGCTGTTTCTCGGCATCTTAGGCAACGCGGTCTGCTTTGCGCTCTGGAACATTGCGTTTCGTGAGCTCGGCGTGGTCGTCACAAACAACTACCTCTACGGCTCGCCGTTTGTGACGCTGATCGTGGGCTGGCTGCTTCTCAGCGAGCCGATCTCGTGGATGGGGATCCTCGGCGCGGTTCTCATCACCGCAGGCGTGATCCTCGCGCAAAGGGATAAGCGGAAACAAAGCGCATAAAAAAAGGGCTGTGAGCAATCACAGCCTTTTTTCATCTCATTCTCAAAGAGGTCTGCCGTATTCGTCGAAGTTCTCCTTCAGTGCGCGTTCCGTCGGAAAGATCGCCGCAACCATCGGAATGATCTGCACGCCCGTCACGATCCCGCCGACCGTGCCGATTAAATCAATATCCTTTCCGTAAACGAAGATCAGCGGCAGCACTGAAAGCGGCAGCAGAACAAGACCGATCTTCACCCACAGCTTGCCGAAATACCGGTGCGCAAAGTCCCATGTCTCCTGTGTTCGCATGGATCGCTTCGTCCGGTATCCGGAAATGCCGTTGATCCGCTTCGGCGGTCGCTTTTGGAACAAGGTTCCGATCCCGATCATCAAAGCCGGGATCAGAAGGTCCATAAGCAGCATGTAGATCCAAAATCCGAGCATACGGTCCTCCTCCTTTTCTGTCGTTATGATACAACACAATCGCACCGACGGCAAGCGCGATCGGTGCGAAATAAAGCGGTCTATTCTGTTATTTATCCAGCACTTCCACCTGGATCGGCTTTGCGGCGTCTTCCATGGCGGCAAGCTCGTCGGGACGCAGAATGACGTCGAGGCACTTTGCGTTGTTTTCGA
>CAMYWS010000239.1 GCA_947302865.1 uncultured Clostridia bacterium | reverse complement strand
GGAGGGAGACCGTGGATCGGAAGGATCGGTCGTAATTCAGAAAAAACAGTGGGCAGGATGTCTTCGCCGGTGCAGCTGACGGCGTATCCGAAGGTCGATTCGCCGCGGATGCGGATCATTCCTGCGGCGGTGATCGTGGTTCTGACCGTCGTTACATCCGGGGGATCCTCGAAAAGACGGAGATCGTGAAGGATGTAAGCGTGATCGTTTCCGACGGGCATGCGGGGATCGTGACCCTCGATTCAACCGTGCGCGAAAAGGGCATGACCGTACATATCGTCGGGCAGAATTTAACGATCGGGGACACGGGAACGGAAACGGTCGATCGGACGAGAGCAAAGCAGGCTATATTCGGAAACAGGTGAACCGGACGTTCAAACAGCACGAAAACCATACGCTCGCAAAGGGCTTTGCCAATATGTGAACAGCCACCGGCCCGACCGGTGGCTGTTTGCTTATATTTCATCGTATCTGCCGGAAAAAGCTTTATTCCGCGCCCTGATAGTTGATGCACAGCATGGTGATATCGTCAAACTGTTCGGCACCGTTGACATGTGCGCTGATGGCGGTCTTGACGTCGGAAAGGATCTCATCCGGCGTTTCTGCGCCTGCGTGTTCAAGACAGGCGGCAAGCCGTTCTTCTCCGAAAAGCGCGTGCACGCTGTTTTCGGCTTCCGTAACGCCGTCAGTGTAGAGGAAGAACCTGTCGCCCTTTTTCAGTGTAACCGTCTGCTCGCGGTATTTCATACCTTCCATCCCGCCGAGCACGAAACCGCTTCGACGCCTGATGAATTCCGCCGTTCCGTCTGAGATCAGCACGGGTGGATTGTGTCCGGCACAGATGAACGTAAGGTCTCCGGACGGGATATCCAGCACGCCGATCCATGCGGTAACGAACATCTGCGCCGTATTGTTGCTGCAGAGACTGTCGTTCGCGATCCGGACGGCTTCGGACAGGGAGGGATAGTCGCGCACACAGTTCTGGATCGTGGTCTTGGACGTCGCCATAAAGAGCGCGGCGGGGATCCCCTTTCCGGAAACGTCCGCGATGACAAAGGCGAGCCGGTCCCTGGCGGCAAAGAAGACGTCGTAGAAGTCGCCTCCGACCTCCTTCGCGGGGTCCATGGAAGCGGCGACCGCAATCTCCGACCTTCCCGGGTACGTCTTCGTGATGGGCGGCAGGAGGGAACGCTGGATCACGGTCGCGACCTCGAGCTCCGTTTTCAGACGCGACCGTTCGAGCGCGATCGCGCGCTGCTTTTCAAGGTACACCATCATGACGATCATCAGCGTAAAGCCGCCTGCGTTGACGAGGATAAAGGGAAGCGCGATGGCTTTCACGATGCCGAGCGCGGCGTCGAACGGCTTGACGATGAGAAGCACGAGGGACAGATGGAAGATCTCCATCACAACGCCGATGAGAACCGCCCACCACGGTTTTTTCAGCCGGTTGTGGAACTGCCGGGAGAAAACGCCGCACATGACGCCGATGCAGACAGTCGCGATGATGCAGGCATATGTGACGAGCCGCGCAGTCATCGATTCCGTTGATCCGACAAGGTATCGGTGGACGCCCGCAATGACGCCGGCGAGCAGACCGCCGAGCGGACCGCCCGTGAACCCCGCAAGCATCGGTCCGATGTCGCGGACCGAAATGATCGCTCCGTTCAGCTCAAGACCGGACATCGTGCCGTATATGCCGAACACGCCGCCGAGAATGCCGACGAAGACCGAATACTTCCAACTCTCTTTGGAACCGATAAGCCGGGTCATGAGCTCGCTGCCGCTGATGAATGCGGCGATCACGAGAATCACGGCAAGCGTGCCGATCATATTGGTAAAGAATACCGTTAAATCAGCCGACTGTGCGGCAGCAATACTTCCGTCCATGTCATCCCTCGCAGGTTTCAGAATATAATTATTTTATCATTTCCGTGTATTGAGGTCAATACGCAGAGCACCGGGTTCGCGGCCGGATTATGCGCTTTTGATCGAAACACGGCGGATCGGCGCCGATTGACAAAACAAAAAACGGATCGCAGGGGTTGAAAAGAACGCGTTTATCCTATACAATATATTTACTGAAACAATGGGAGGAACGGTTTTCATGTATCGGATCGCAAGCAAGAAGAACCTGAACCCGACCGTCACCCAGATGGAGATCGAAGCACCGCTGGTCGCGAACAAAGCGCTGCCGGGGCAGTTCATCATCCTGCGTGTGAACGAGGCGGGCGAGCGCATTCCGCTGACCGTCGCCGGCGTCGACAAAACGCGCGGCACGGTCAAGATCATCTTCCAGATCGTCGGTGCGACGACGGAGCTGCTGAACCGCAAAAACGAGGGCGAATATATTCAGGACTTCGTGGGGCCTTTGGGCGTTCCGACGCATACCGAAGGGATCAGAAAGGTCTGCATCGTCGGCGGCGGCGTGGGCTGCGCGATCGCAATGCCCGTGGCGCAGGCGTTCCACGACCTCGGCGCGGAGGTGACGAGCATCATCGGGTTCCGCAGCAGGGATCTGCTGATCCTCGAGGACGAATTCCGCGCGTGCTCCGACCGGCTGATTGTCATGACGGACGACGGGTCGTACGCGCGGCACGGCAACGTGACCGTTCCTTTGAAGGAAATGCTTGAAGCGGGCGAGACGTTCGATCTGATCATCACGATCGGACCTTTGATCATGATGAAATTTGTGACGCTGACCGCAAAGCCGTTCGGCGTGCCGGTCACGGTGTCGATGAACCCGA
>CAMYWS010000238.1 GCA_947302865.1 uncultured Clostridia bacterium | reverse complement strand
AGATGACGTAGCCCGCCGCGCCTTCGACCGGGTCCCACGTGACCTTGATGCCGTTACTGACGTTCTCCACGTAGGTGTTCTTCGTCGCGGGGAGATAGATCTTGAACCAGCCCTGCGCCGTGCCGGAGTACTGTCTCCGGAAGGTCACGATCACGTAGCCCGTGCCTGCGTTTTTGTTCTCAAGGTACTTGTACGTATAATTGTCCGCATCGACGACTTTCCCGTTCTTGTCCTTTACGGTAAACCGCGGCGTCTGCGCCTTGCCGTTTGCGATCACGTACGGCGTCGTTCCCTTGAACTGCACGTCCGCGCTGTTCCATTCGATCGTTCCGTCAAAAGCAGGCAGCGGCTCCGCGTCCGTCGTGTAAGCTTTGATGCGGAAATCGCCGTCCCTCGGACAGTCTTCCCACGAATAGCCCGGCTCTCTGTAATACGAAGTGCCCTCATGCGCCGTGTGCTCCCATGCCGCCCAGTTCATTCCGTAGGTGAAATCGCACGGTACAAGTATCCAGTCATCGTCGTCGATATTCTCCTCGAACAGTGTGACGACGACCGAGAATGTGTCGCCGGAATACAGATCCACGGGCGAGTGCAGAGGGATCGTGTAATAGCCGGGGAACGTCAGATACCCGGATTCGGTCGCGACCCTCGTGCCGGAGGAAGGATTATCCGCCGCGGGATTCAGATAGACGTCGACCTGATACGTCGTCGCTTCGTCATAGGTGCTGAAAGCGATTGCCTCCAGCGTTTCGTTTCCCTTTGCTGCGAATACGTTTGCGACCTGCGTTTCATTGTCGAAGTAGAAGCCATACGTGCAGGCGGTGCCGTCGTACTGGTAGTTGTGATCGTAGTTGTCGACCGGCTCCGCGTCAAAGAAATAAACGAAGTCGTTGCAGACGGCGGCGTCCTCATAGGAGATGTAGCAGTAGCCGTTGTCAAAATAATAGTCGCCCCAGCTGTTTTTGCAGATCCACGCGCCGTTCCGGCTCGGCGTTTCAGGATAGAAATACGAAGCCGGAATACTGTCGTCCCATCCGACGACGGTGATCGCATGGTTGGAATACGACATCGTATCGCAGATATAACTGACGCCGTACCACTCAAAATAGCTGATGTTGCCTGCGCCGTTTTCCATGATCGCGCGCTTGACGGCGTCAATGTTCGAGCCGTAGATCCAGAACGCGTTCTGGACGTGCACGGTGTTTGCGCCGTAGGCATAGGCGCTGTCCAGCCCGGACTCGTAAACCGTATTCGCTTTGCCGTATGTAAGCGCGGGAACGGATTCGCTCGCCGCGCCGGTCCAGCGCATCAGCGTATAGGCGGACAGCATCCCGTTTCCGCCGCGGTCCAGCGGGTTGCTCTCATCCATCTCCGTACCCGCATCGTCGAGCGCTTGGGTGGTATCGCCCATCAGCATGCCTTCCGCGTCATAGGCGTCCGCAAACGTGAAGAACGCGTGCTGCGTTTCGGACAGATTCAGATTTGTCACGGAAGCGGAACCGTCGGCGGCCGGGATACCGTGCTTGAGCATGTAGCTTTCCACACAGGCCATGGACGCGTGCGCCCAGCAGGAGCCGTATGGACTCTGGTTCCTGACCGGAGTCACCCAGTTGTAGTTGCGGCTGTTGTAATAGCTCGGGAGCGGTTCGCGCTTTGCGTAATCGCCCGCAAGACGCGCATATGTTTCCGTATCGCCGCTTTTATATGCGTCTGTAACGACGTAGTTGGCAGGGATCTCCGCGCGGATATACCCGAAGCCGTCCGTACTTGCCTTCTCCCGGATGATCCCGGCGGTCTCGTCGGGCGTCTGTTTCGGTTCCCCGGCGTCCGTTTCCGCCGCGGCAAACGCGGGCAGCAGCGAAACCGCCATCAGGATGCAGAGGCAAATGCAGAACAATCTCTTTTTCATAGGAACCCTTTCCTGTCCGTACAGTGTCTCGCCGATGCACATACGAACGATATAATACTTTATTTAATAAGTATACCATTTTTCGCGTGCAGACGCAAGCGCCCGTTGAAAGTATATGATGATTCTCCCTCGTTTACGAAAACGGTATGCAAAAAGGAGCCTTTCGGCTCCTTCCCTTTTGAATTGATTATTTGGTCATGTTCGCGATCTCTTCCGCGAAGTTGTCCTTGCGCTTTTCGATGCCCTCGCCCTTCTCGAAGCGAACAAATGCCAGGACCTTACTTGCGTTCTTTGCTTTCAGCATGTCCTTGATCGTGATGTCCGGGTTCTTGACGAACTGCTGTTCCTCGAGGCAGACTTCCTTATAGTACTTCTGCATACGGCCGTCGACCATCTTCTCGATGATCGCGTCGGGCTTCGGCTTCGCGGCGTTCGCGTTCTCTTCCTTTGCCGCTGCCAGCTGGACGGCGCGCTCACGGTCGATGAACTCCTGCGGGAGATCCTCGCGTCCTACGCAGACGGGAGAAGCCGCCGCGATCTGCAGCGCCACGTCGTGCATGGCTTCACGGTCGCACTCCTCGGCAAACTGCACGAGGACGCCGCGGCTGCCGCCGAGATGGATGTACGTGTCGACTGCGCCTTCCATGCGGACGAAACGGCGGACGGAGATCTTTTCGCCGATCTCTGCGACCGCTGCGGTCTGCAGCGCCTGGACGGTCTGACCGTCGATCTCGGACGCCATCAGCGCGTCGAGATCCGCGGGATTCGCTTCCACGACCTGCTTTGCGATCGTTTTGACGAACGCCTTGAACCGGTCGGTCTTCGCAACGAAGTCGGTCTCGCAGTTGACCTCGACCAG
>CAMYWS010000237.1 GCA_947302865.1 uncultured Clostridia bacterium | reverse complement strand
TTGCGAACCGTCCGTAGGTCCCGATGTTCTTTTCGAACGCTTCCTTGGGATCCATGCCCTTCTTGATCGCGTCCATCATCTTGCCTAAGCTTACGAACTGGTAGCCGATGATCTCGCCCTCTTCGTCGAGACCGATCTTCAGGACGTAGCCCTCCGCCATTTCGAGGTATCTCGGTCCCTTTGCTTTCGTGCCGTACATCGTGCCGATCTGCGAACGAAGTCCCTTGCCGAGGTCTTCAAGACCTGCGCCGATGGTGAGACCGTCGTCCGAGAACGCGCTCTGGCTTCTGCCGTAGACGATCTGCAAAAAGAGCTCTCGCATCGCGGTGTTGATCGCGTCGCAGACGAGGTCGCTGTTCAGCGCTTCGAGGATCGTCTTGCCGGGCAGGATCTCCGCCGCCATTGCCGCGGAATGTGTCATGCCGGAGCAACCGAGCGTTTCGACGAGCGCTTCCTCGATGATACCTTCTTTGATGTTCAGGGTGAGCTTACATGCGCCCTGCTGCGGTGCGCACCAGCCGACGCCGTGCGTCAGACCGCTGATATCCTTAATCTCCTTCGCTTTGACCCACTTGCCCTCCTCGGGGATCGGAGCGGGTTCATGCTTCGCGCCTTTTTTGACGCATACCATTTCTTCCACGTCGCGGGAATACTGCATGTACGTTTGACCTCCTTATTTCTTCCGGCGCGATAAACACGTTTTCCCGGATTATGAAAAAAGTATATCATAATAATTCGTTCTTCGCAAGACAGGATTTGTGTGTTATAATCGATTCGGAGGTGATTATGTGTACCGATTCTGGATCATTCTGACGGCTGCGCTCTTTTGCGGCGTATCCGTACTCCATCTGATCGCATGCTACCGGCGGTATCCGAAGATCCGCAGCGTGACGAAGGTCCTGCTGATGCCGCTTTTGTGCGCGCTGTACTGTGTCGTCGCTTCCGACGTGCGCATGTTCGTCGCGGCAGCGCTCGTCTTCGGCTGGATTGGGGATGTCTTTCTGCTGTTCAAAAGCGGAAAGATCTTCATGCTGCTCGGCATCTGCGCATTTGCACTCGGACACATCTTTTATATAGGCGCAATGCTGTCCGCGCACCCATCCCTGCACGTTCTGATGCTGATTCCGCTTGCGCTTTGCGCTGTCTGGATGACCTTTGTTTATCGGAAACTGCTGCCGTACGCGCCGAAATCGCTGCGAAAACCCGGCTTTCTGTACGCGCTGCTGCTGTCCGGCACGTGTCTGTCTGCGCTGTATGTCCTGCTCGTGACCGGAAAGCCGGCGTATCTCATGGCGTTTGTCGGCGGTCTGTTTTTTATGCTGAGCGATACGCTTCTTACCGGACAGCAGTACCGAAGGGAACTGAAGCATGGCAACTTTTATGTGATGTTGACCTATATCATTGCGCAGGCGCTTCTTGTACTCGGTCTTGCGCAGACGGGAGGATTTTGATTTGGAACTTGCTTCGATCATTCTGTCCTGTGTGACGCTCGCCGTCATGCTCGTCATTCTCGTCATTCTGCTGCTCAACAGCCGGAAGGACGCGCAGTCCGAACTTCGCAGGGATCTCAACAGTTCTCTTTCCGCGTTCGGCAATACGATCTCCGAAAGTCAGCGCGCCGCGTCCGAATCGCAGGAACAGCGTCTTTCGAGCATGGAACGAAACAACGCACTGGATTTTGAACGGCTCAGAAGATCGCAGGAGGACCGCGTCAGCTCCCTCGAACTCGCAAGCGAAGAAAAGCTCGAAGCGATCCGCCAGACGATGGAGCGCCGCCTTTCCGCGATCCAGTCGGAAAACGCCGAAAAGCTCGAACGCATGCAGAAGGTCGTAGACGAAAAGCTCGAAAAAACGCTCGAAAGCCGCATCACCGAATCGTTCCGGCTTGTGTCCTCGCAGCTTGAACAGGTCTATAAGGGCTTAGGCGAAATGCAGACGGTAGCCCAAGGCGTGACCGATCTCAAAAAGATCCTCAGTAACGTCAAGACGCGCGGCATATTGGGTGAATCGCAGCTTTCCGCGATCCTAAGCGAGATCCTTTCGCCCGAACAGTACGAATGCGACGTCGCGACGGTCCCCGGCTCGCGCGAACGCGTAGAGTATGCCATTCGTCTGCCCGGCGACGGCGAAACGCCGGTGCTTCTGCCGGTCGACGCAAAGTTCCCGGGCGAGACGTTTGCGCAGCTTCAGGACGCTTACGAAAGCGGCGATCCCGAACGCATCGCACAGGCGGCGAAGGCTCTGGAAATCCGTCTGAAGGCGGAAGCGAAGGACATCCGCGAAAAGTACGTCGACCCGCCGCACACGACCGATTTTGCGATCCTGTTCCTGCCGTTCGAGGGGCTTTACGCCGAAGCAGTCAACCGCGGCATGATCGAACAATTGCAGCGCGCATACCGTGTCAACGTGACCGGTCCGAGCACGATGGCGGCGTTTCTGAACAGTCTCCAGATGGGTTTCCGCACGCTCGCGATCCAGAAACGTTCCGGCGAGGTCTGGCAGATCCTCGGCGCGGTCAGGACCGAGTTCGAGAAATTCGGCGACGTCCTCGAAAGCTCGCAGCGCAGACTCCGTCAGGTCAACGACGATCTCGACACCCTGATCGGCACGCGCACGCGCGCCATCACGCGAAAGCTCAAGGACGTCGAACGGCTCGAACCCTCCGACGCCGGTAAACTCCTCGATTCATAAACGTTTGCAAACAAAAGGCCGGCACGGTGCTCTCGCCGTGCCGGTTATTGTTTTGGGCTTTTATGCCTGCAGCTTTTGGATCGCGCGGACGACCTCGTCGCGCTCCTCGCCGGA
>CAMYWS010000236.1 GCA_947302865.1 uncultured Clostridia bacterium | reverse complement strand
ATCGGCAAGCGCGAGGACGCGGAGACCGTAAAGGAACTGAAACAGGTCGTTCGTGAGGAGGAAGCCGTGCTCGGCGCGTACGACGTGACGCTGTTCAATTACGGACCGGACAAAAACTACGGCTCCGTGCATATCGAACTGCCGGAAACCATGACGGTCGACGAGGTGGACCGCATCATCCGGCGGATCCAGGCGAACGTGTTTCAGAAAACCGGCGTGATCCTCACGGGCGTCAGCGTTTATTCCGTCAATACGAAGGACAGCGAAGCGGGACGGATGCGCGAAGCGATCGAAAAGACGGTCCGCGCGCACGAGTGGGCGCTGGAACTGCACGGGTTCTATGCCGATCCCGAACAGAAATCCGTTCGTTTCGACGTGGTGCTGAGCTTTGATATCGATCGAAAGGAAGCGCTGCGCATCCTGTACGAAGAGGTCGGCGCGCTGTATCCGGGCTGGCGGTTTCTGATCATTCCGGACACGGACGTTTCGGACGTCACGGACTGAAACCCGGCAAACCCGGCGCAGTTTCTGCGGATGCGAAAGGGCTTGCGCCTCAGCAAAGGACGTGGTATACTTTCCGCATGATCATTGAGGAACTGGCGCTTGCAAAACTGAATCTGACCCTCGGCGTGCTTTATAAGCGCGAGGATGAGTATCATGCGCTCGACACCGTCATGCAGACGGTGTCGCTCTTTGACCGCGTATTTGTGGAAAAATCGCGCACGGTCGAGGTGCACGTAACGGGTATGACGCTGCCGCAGAACAACACGATGTACAAGGCCGCCATGCTCTATAAAGAGGCTACCGGCTGCGGGGCAAAGATCCGCTGCGAAAAGCGCATTCCTATGGAAGCGGGCATGGGCGGCGGCAGCGCCGACGCCGCGGCTGTTTTGCGTGCCCTGCAAAGACAGCATCGCATGGCGGACGACCGCACGCTCCGTGAGATCGCTCTGAAAGTCGGCGCGGACGTCCCGTTTCTGCTGTACGGCGGGACCTGCCGCTGCGAGGGCGTGGGGGAGATCCTGACGCCGTTTGCGCTCGGGAAACGCCTGTGGTTTGTGATCGCAAAGCCCAAGGAGGGCGTCAGCACGCGCGAGCTGTTCTCTCGGCTTCCGCTGCCGAGACCGCGGGTACAGACGCTTTCCGCCGTCGCCGCGCTCGCAAAGGGCGATCTTCATGCCCTTGCGCCGCTGATGAAAAACGTTCTTGAGCCCGCCGCGATCGAGCTGGTGCCGGAGATCGGCGTTTTGAAGCAAAAGCTTCTTGACGCCGGCGCGATCGCTGCGCAGATGACCGGCAGCGGCTCCGCCGTGTTCGGTCTGTTTGAGAGCGAGGAAGCCGCAAAGGCGGCTTTGCCCGCCGTATCCGACGCCGCGTTTTCCACGGTCTGTCATTCATTGTGAGGTGAGAGTATGAACGATCGTAATATTCGTCTTCTGACGACCGCAGGCGTTTTATCCGCCGCGATCTTTCTTCTGACTACGTTTGTGCGGATTCCGATCCCGATGGGATATCTGAACCTCGGCGACGTCGGGGTATTTCTGGTCGCGCTTCTGCTTCCCGCGGGATACGCCGCCGCCTGCGCCGGCATCGGAAGTGCGCTTTCTGACCTCATTGGCTTTCCGTTGTACGCGCCGGTCACGTTCTTTGTAAAGGGAATCGCGGCGTTTACGTTTGCTATTCTATGGAGAAAGCTCCCGGGAAAGCTCCGCTATCTCGCTTTTTTTGCCGTTTTGATCGTGCCGCTCGGCTACTTCATATTCGAGATCTTCACCGAGGGCGCGGTTGCTTGGGCGGACCTGCCGCTGAATCTTTTGCAGGCGGCCGTCGGCGCAGGGCTTGCATGGGCGTTGGACCGCGCGACTAAAAGCCGGTTTTGCATCTGAGCCGCATTTGATGGATTCTACCGGCAGTAGAGAGCCATTCTCCTGCCGGTGGATTATTTTTGTCAATCGATAGAGTGACCTTGACAAAAATATGTGTTATCATCAAAATAGAAAATTATAGTTTTTGGAGGAAACCATGCGCATCCGCATTTCCGCAGACAGCACCTGCGACCTGAGCCCGGAGCTCATCGAACAGTACGACGTCGCGATCACGCCGCTCTATATCCGTCTCGGCGATAAGGACCTCAAGGATTCCGTTGAGGTCACCCCGCCCGATATCTACAAATACGTCGAACAAACCAAGCAGATCCCGAAAACCGCTGCGGTCAACGTCGGCGACTACGCCGATTTCTTCAAAAGCGTCAAAGAGGAGGGCTATGACGGCGTCGTGCATTTCACGATCTCCGCGGAAATGTCAAGCTGTTATCAGAACGCCTGCCTTGCAGCGCAGAGCTTCGAAAACGTGTATATCGTGGATTCGCGCAATCTTTCCACCGGCATCGGGCATCTCGTGCTCGACGCATGCATCATGCGCGACGAAGGAAAGTCCGCAAAGGAGATCTTCGACATCCTCGAAGAACGCAAAATGAAGCTCGACGTCAGCTTCGTGCTCGACACATTGCGCTATCTTGCGCTCGGCGGACGCTGCAACGCGCTGCTTGCCTTCGGCGCGAACCTTCTGAACCTCAAGCCGTCGATCCGGGTGGAACCGGTTTCCGGCAAGATGGGCGTGGACAAGAAATACCGCTGCTCGTTCGAGCGCGCGGTCGTGCGCTACGTCAACGACAAGCTCGCGGACAAGGATTCTCTGGACCTTCGCCGCATCTTCATCACGGACTCCGGCTGCACCGACGAGGTGCGCGCCGCCGCCGAGGAAGCGGTCAGAAAGAACGCGCCGTTTGCCGAGATCATCCACACCCGCGCGGGCTGCACGGTCAGCTC
>CAMYWS010000235.1 GCA_947302865.1 uncultured Clostridia bacterium | reverse complement strand
CCCGACGATCGCGCCGCCTCCGGAGCCGATCGCGTACGACGTGATCGTCACGTCGGTCTCCCTGAATCTCCGGTCGGGTCCTTCGACATCCTATGCGGTGATCGGGGAGCTGCAGCTCGGTGCGATCCTCGGCGTGCTTTCGGAAAGCGGCGACTGGCTTGAGGTCTACGACGAAGAAACCGGAAAGACCGGGTATGTGCACGGCGATTACGCCAGCTATTACGAACGCAGTCCGAAGCCGCACCGGGAGGGCTTCTGCAACGCCGACGATTCGAATCTGAGAGAGGGACCTTCTACGAACTTCGGTAAGTTCCGACCGCTGAACAAGGGCGACAGGGTCTACGTTTACTACCAGTCAAAAAACTGGTACTATATCATGGACCGCGCGACGGGACAAGGCGCGTTCATCTGGAAGAACTATATCACGCTCGGCATGGACGTGCCGACGGTCCTCGCCGGCGATACAAACGGTTCCGGCTCGGTGACCGCGGCCGACGCGGCGCTGCTCCTGCGGTTCCTTGTGCATCTTTCGGACGTCCCCGGGGCGGGACTGCTTGCGGCGGATTATTCCGGCAACGGCACGGTGAACGCTGCTGATGCGGCGATGATCCTGCGGCGCGTGGTCGGCCTGGATTGAAAAAACAACTCTTTATGCGCCTTCAGGCGCATTTTTTGTTGAAATTACTTGCATTACAGAGATCTCCGATGTATAATATTTTGGTTCGTTTTTTGAAAGAAACTCAGACAATCCGAAGAAAAGAGGAGTTTTTATGAATATTCGCAACGTTGCGATCATTGCGCACGTCGACCACGGCAAGACGACGCTGGTCGATCAGCTTCTGAAGGACGCGGGCGCGCTGCGCCGCAGCGAACAGGGAACCGACCGCATTATGGACAGCGGCGACCTCGAGCGCGAGCGCGGCATCACGATCCTGTCCAAAAATACCGCTGTCACCTACGGCGACACGCGCATCAATATCGTCGACACGCCGGGTCACGCGGACTTCGGCGGCGAGGTCGAACGCATCCTGCAGATGGTGGACGGCGTTCTGCTTTTGATCGACGCGTTCGAGGGCTGCATGCCGCAGACGCGGTTCGTGCTCCGCAAAGCGCTGGAGCTCAATAAAAAGGCGGTCGTCGTCGTCAACAAGGTCGACCGTCCCGAAGCGCGTCCCTACGAGGTCGTGGACGAAGCGCTGGAGCTTTTTATCGAGCTCGGCGCAACGGACGAGCAGCTTGATTTCCCGATCGTTTACGCCTCCGCGCGAAACGGTCAGTCCGGCTACGAACCGGATCAGATGGAGAACAACATGCAGGCGGTCTTCGACACGATCCTCAAGGAGATCCCGTCCCCCGCGACCGACACCGAAGCGCCGCTGCAGATCCTGTTTTCCACGATCGACTACGACGAATACGTCGGCAAGATCGGCATCGGCCGCATCGAGCGCGGCGTGGCGAAGCGCGGACAGATCATCACGCTGTGCGGCGGGCAGGAAAACCGCCGCCGCGACACGAAGATCACGCGGCTCTATAACTTCGAGGGCCTGCAGCGCGTCGAGGTCGAGGAAGCATACGCGGGCGACATCGTCTGCGTCGCGGGTGTGGAGGATCTGAACGTCGGCGAGACCGCGTGCGATCCGACCTGCGTCGAGCCCATGCCGTTCGTCAAGATCGACGAGCCGACCGTTTCGATGATGTTCCTCGTCAACGACAGCCCGTTCGCCGGCAAGGAAGGCAAGTACGTCACGAGCCGCAACCTCCGCGACCGTCTCTTCAACGAGGTCAAGACGAACGTGTCCATGCGCGTCGAAGAAACCGAATCCACCGATACGTTCCGCGTCAGCGGCCGCGGCGAGCTGCATCTTTCGATCCTCATCGAGCAGATGCGCCGTCAGGGCTACGAGTTCGCGGTGTCCCGCCCGAAGGTCATCCTGCACAAGGACGAGAACGGCGTCGTGACCGAGCCGATCGAGGAGCTGACCATCGACGTGCCGCAGGAATACGTCGGCGCGGTCATGGAAAAGCTCGGCATGCGCAAGGCGGAAATGACCGACATGACGACGCTCGGCGACACCGGCACGCGCCTGAAGTTTCTGATCCCGGCGCGCGGACTGATGGGGTACCGGTCGGAGCTTATGACCGACACGCGCGGCAACGGCGTCATGAACCACATCTTCTACGGCTACGAGCCCTATAAGGGCGATATTGCCGAGCGCAAGACGGGAAGCCTCGTCGCGCACGAAACGGGCGATTCCTGCTCCTACGGGCTGTTCTACGCCCAGGACCGCGGCAGGATGTTCATCGGCGCTGGCGTTCCGGTCTACGAAGGCGAGATCGTGGGCGAATGTGCGCGCGCGGACGACATCGTCGTCAACGTCTGCAAGAAGAAGCACGTCACCAACATGCGCGCGGCGGGCAGCGACGAAGCGCTGCGTCTGACGCCGCCGACCATCTTCACGCTCGAGCAGTGCCTTGAGTTCATCGCGGACGACGAGCTTGTCGAGATCACGCCGAAAAGCATCCGCATGCGCAAGCGTATTCTTTCGAAGGAACAGCGCATGAAGCTTGCGGCAAGGATGATGAAGGAGTAAGGAATCATGCACCGTCAGGCGCAATTCATGTCCGAAGGACAATTCACCGATAAAAGGGATGAATGAATTGCGCTTCGCGCATGAATAGCAGCAAAGCCGCATGAGAGGATAACCGGTGATCCGCAGAACCGAACCGAAGGATGCGCCGCGCATCTCCGCGCTGTTAAGGCAGGCGCCGGAGGTCCATGCCGCCGTGCGTCCCGATATGTACCGCAGCGGCACGCAGAAGTATTCCGAAGCGG
>CAMYWS010000234.1 GCA_947302865.1 uncultured Clostridia bacterium | reverse complement strand
TATGTGGAAGGCGTCACGGGCGGCGCGGTCAAGGGTTAAGCCCGAACTCTAACGAGAAGAAAAGGAGTACACCGATATGGCAAGTGTAAAACTGACAAACGTAAAAAAGATTTACGATAACAACGTTGTTGCCGTACACGACTTCAACCTCGACATCAAGGACAAGGAGTTCGTCGTGTTCGTCGGCCCGTCCGGCTGCGGCAAATCCACCACGCTCCGTATGGTCGCGGGCCTTGAAGAGATCAGCGACGGTACGGTCGAGATCGACGGCGAAGTCGTCAACGACCTGCAGCCGAAGGACCGCAACATCGCGATGGTCTTCCAGAACTACGCGCTGTATCCGCATATGACGGTCTATGACAACATCGCGTTCTCTCTGCGTTTGAAGAAGGTCCCGGAGGACGTCATCTACGCAAAGGTCACGAACGCCGCGGAGATCCTCGGCATCACCCAGTACCTGATGAGAAAGCCGCGCGCTTTGTCCGGCGGTCAGCGTCAGCGTGTTGCGATCGGCCGTGCAATGGTCCGTGATTCGAAGGTCTTCCTGATGGACGAACCGCTTTCGAACCTCGACGCCAAGCTCCGCAACCAGATGCGCGCCGAGATCATCCTGCTCCGTCAGAAGCTGGACACCACGTTCATCTACGTCACGCATGACCAGACCGAGGCAATGACGCTCGGCGATCGTATCGTCATCATGAAGGACGGCTACATCATGCAGGTCGGCACCCCGATGGAAGTCTTCGAGAAGCCGAGCAACCTGTTCGTTGCGGAGTTCATCGGCGCACCGAAGATGAACGTTCTGAAGACGAACCTCATCAAGGAAGGCAATCGCTACTTCGTTACGCCGTGCGGCGCAAAGATCGAAGTCACCGGCGAAAAGGAAAAGCTCCTTGCGGAAAAGGGCGTCGGAAGCGGCGAGATCCTGCTCGGCGCACGTCCGGAGCACATCGTGCTCACAGACGGCCCCGCGGAGAATGCGATCCCCTGCAAGCTGGAAGTCAAGGAAATGATGGGCAGCGAGCTGCATCTGCATGTGGTCACCGAGGACGAAACGCGCTGGATCGTGCGTGTTCCGACCATCGACCTGAATGCGGAACAGCGCGCGCACCTCGAAGAGCATGAAGCCGAGCTCTTCATCACCTTTGAGGGCAAGGCAATGCACTTCTTCGATCCGGAATCCGAGAAGAACCTCATCTACGGCGAAGAATAAACCAAATCGCGAAAGCGGGCGGAAACGCCCGCTTTTTTGTATCCCGTGCCTTGTATCGGCCGTCGATTCATGGTACAATAAGATATCACAGGTATCGGAGGATCCGAATGCATGAAAAAACTCTGTAACGGTTGGGAATTCACGCCGATGTGGACGAACGGCTTCCGCCTCGGCGAAGGCGAAGGCGAGCCGGTCCGGCTTCCGCACTCCCCGCGCGCGATCCCGCAGCACTACGCGGGACCGGAGGATTACGAGGGCGTCTACGGCTACCGCAGAACGCTTGCGCTCGACGAAACGCTGCGCGGCAAGCGCCTTTTTCTGCAGTTTGACGGCGCGGCGCACATTGCGACGGTGTTCGTAAACGGCAGGGAGCTTACGACGCATCGCACCGGCTACACCGCGTTTCGCGTCGAGATCACGGACACGGTGCGTCTTGACGGCACGGACCTCGTCGCCGTGCGGCTCGATTCGACCGAGAATCCCGAGATCCCGCCGTTCGGTTACGTCATCGACTATCTCACCTACGGCGGGCTGTACCGCGACGTGTGGCTCGATGTGCGCAATCCGGTCTGCATCGCGAACGTGTTCGTGCAGACGCCGGACCTGCATAGCGCAAAGGTGCAGACCACCGTTTCCGGCGCTGCGGCGCTGGTTCGTCAGCGCATCCTGAACAGCGCGGGCGAGTGCGTCGCGCAGAGCGCCGACACGGATTCCGGTTCGGCCGTCAAGGCGCCCGAAGAGCTGTTCGTGTGGACGACGACCGTGCACGCGGCGGACGTAAAGCCGTGGACCTGCGAGGACCCGAACCTTTACACGCTCGAAACGACGCTGTACGACGCGGACATGCAGCCCGTGGACGCTGTGAAAACACGCTTCGGCTTCCGCACCGCGGCGTTTCAAAAGGACGGGTTCTATCTCAACGGCAAGCGCACGTTTATGCGCGGGCTCGACCGCCATCAGGCGTACCCGTACATGGGCTATGCCGCGCCGGAGCGCCTGCAGCGGGAGGACGCGCGAATATTGAAAGAAGAGCTTTGCTGCAACGCCGTCCGTACCTCGCACTATCCGCAGAGCCAATACTTCATCGACGCGTGCGACGAGCTGGGACTTCTGGTCTTCACCGAGATCCCGGGCTGGCAGCACATCGGCGGCGAGGCGTGGCAGAAGCAGGCGATCGACAACGTGCGCGAAATGGTGCTCCAATACCGCAACCATCCGTCGGTCGTGCTGTGGGGCGTGCGCATCAACGAGAGCCGCGACAACGACGCGCTGTATGAAAAGACCAACGCGCTTGCGCATTTTCTCGATCCGTCGCGGCAGACCTCCGGCGTGCGCTATCTTGTCAAGAGCAACCTTCTGGAGGACGTGTACGCCTACAACGATTTCAAACCGTTCGATTTTTCCGATCCGATCCGCAAAAAGGACAAGATCACGACCGATCCCGAAAAGGGCTTCCTCATTTCCGAACATTCGGGGCATATGTTCCCGACAAAGCCGTATGACCCCTGGAGCAAGCGGCAGATGCACGCGCTGCGCCATGCGCGCACGATCGACGCGGCGGCGGCTTCGGGCGAGCACGCGGGCTGCTTCGGCTGGTGCATGTTCGACTATCCGACGCACAAGG
>CAMYWS010000233.1 GCA_947302865.1 uncultured Clostridia bacterium | reverse complement strand
GGGCGGCGCGGCGGGCGGCGGCTATTCGCAGGTCGTTCCGATGGAGGATATCAACCTGCATTTTACCGGCGATTTCCACGCGATCGGCGCGGCAAACAATCTGCTTGCCGCCATGATCGACAACCACATCCATCAGGGAAACGAGCTCGGTCTGGATCCCAATAAAATTGTCTGGAAGCGGTGCGTCGACATGAACGACCGTGCGCTGAGGAGAGTCATGATCGGTCTCGGCGGCAAGGCAAACGGCGTTCCCCGTGAGGATGGCTTCGACATCACCGTCGCAAGCGAAGTCATGGCGGTACTTTGCCTTGCAAGCGATCTCAAAGATCTCCGGGAGCGCCTCGGACGCATCATCGCGGGCTACACGGCGGATGACCGTCCGGTCACCGCAAAGGACCTTAAAGCGCACGGCGCGATGGCCGCGCTTCTGAAGGACGCCATCCGCCCGAACCTCGTGCAGACGCTCGAGCATACGCCCGTTCTGATCCACGGCGGACCGTTTGCGAATATCGCGCACGGATGCAACAGCGTGATCGCCACAAAGCTCGCGTTGAAACTCGGCGATTACGTCGTCACGGAAGCGGGCTTCGGCGCGGACCTCGGCGCTGAAAAATTCGTCGACATCAAGTGCCGCATGTCGGGTCTCCGCCCGTCGGCCGCCGTTCTCGTCGCCACGGTACGCGCACTGAAATATCACGGCGGCGTTGAAAAGGAAGACCTGACGGCGGAGAACATCGCGGCGCTGATCGCCGGTTTCCCGAATCTTCTGCGGCACGCGGACAATCTCCGCAAGGTCTTCGGTATCCCCTGCGTCGTCGCGATCAACCGTTTCCCGTCCGACACCGAAACGGAGCTTTCCCTGCTGCATGAACTATGCGCGTCGCACGGGCTCGAAACCGTGATCTCCGAGGTCTGGGCAAAGGGCGGCGAAGGCGGCGTCGCGCTTGCGGAGCAGGTCGTCTCGCTCTGTGAACAGCCAAACCGGTTCCGGTTCTGCTATACGCAGCATTCGACGATCGAGGAAAACCTCAATACGATCGCGCGGCGCATCTATCACGCCGACGGCGTCATTTTCACCGAAAGTGCGCACGAGGACCTTACCCGTCTCAAAGCGCTCGGGTTCGGCAATCTCCCGGTCTGCGTCGCAAAAACGCAGTACAGCTTCTCCGACGATGCAAAAAAACGCGGCGTTCCGATCGGTTTCCGCATCACCGTCCGGAAGCTTCGCGTCGCCGCAGGCGCCGGATTCGTGATCGCGCTGACCGGCTCGATCATGACGATGCCCGGACTTCCGAAACACCCCGCTGCGGAGAACATCGACGTCGATGAAACCGGCAATATCAGCGGATTGTTCTGATCGAAACAAACGGTCAAACACTTTTTACAGGAGTATCTTCTTAAATATAATGGTATATTAGTCCATTCGAAAGCGCAGACAGTGCGCTTTCTTTTTGTCATGCGCGAGCGTTTTTCCGATCCGCGTCCGGACACATTCGGTTCATTTTTTCTTCACATTTCTTTCATAAGGGTCTTGCTATTTGACATGATTTCAAGTATAATGTCTCCGTATAGAACTGGGTATATATCGTTTGGTATATGTCCGAAGAGGTTCAAATAAGTAAGGAGGAAAAAAGAAACATGAGAAAAACCCTTTCTCTGGTCCTGGCAGTCCTGATGGTGCTTGGTCTGTTTTCCGCAGTCAAGCTCTCGGCGGCTTCCGCCGAAGACGCAGTGCCGACTTACACAAAGGTCGAATCTGCGGACGATCTGACTGACGGATCGTACCTGATCGTCGTCGACAGCAAGAAGATCGACGGCGCCTATTATGCATTTAACGGCGCCGATGCGAATTCTTTCAACAAAGTTGACGTTGATATTGCTGACGGCGTGATCGAAGGCGATTATGCAGCCAACGAGATCAAGATCGCTAAGGTCGAAGGCGGCTTTACGCTCAAAAACAGCGCAGGCAAGTATCTCGGCGCAGGAAACGGCAGCAACACCGTTGTTTTCGGCGATGAAGCAGTTGTCAACGCGATCGACTTTACCGACGCACTCACTGTTTCGATCAACATGACCACCGATGTAGCCCGTGAGCTGAAGCTGAACAACAGCAACGACCAGTCATGGTTCCGCTACTACAAGGTCAGCACGTCGAATTCGAACTACTATCTTCCTTCCCTTTACAAAAAGGTAGAAACCACTGAGCCGGATCCCGAGCCCGATCCCGATCCCGAACCCGAACCTGAGACCACGGCGATGGAGCTTGTTGAGACGCTTGCAGACGGTGACGAAATCGTCATCTATAACGCGGCGAACGGCAAAATCATGACCGGTGAGAATGAATACTTTGAGCATGCAACCAACCCCGCCAAGAATAAATGGCAGATCGTTGCAGCCGATGCAGCGCTGGCCGACGACGTTCTTGCGGTCCCTGAAGAGGCGGCAGTTCTGACGATAGAAGCCGAAGAAGGCGAAGATGAGATCGTTCGTTACGGTTTCAAGAACGCGGAAGGCCAGTATCTGCTTGCGGACGGCACCGACACGATGTTTGTGGACCGTATCGAGGACAACGCAGCCAACACGCTGTTCCAGCTTGAACCTGTTGACGGCGGCTTCTATATCAAGTGCGATACCGCGACCTACAATGATAAACCGCAATACCTTGAGTACTACGGCGGGCATTTCACTGTTTACGGTATGGGCACCAACACCGCAATTTACACCTTCCAGTTCTATGCAGAGCCCGGCGAATTACCGCCTGAACCGCCTACTCCCGAAGAGCCCAGCACGATCGTTCTGTTCACGAACGACGTACACTGCGGCATCCGCGACGGCTGGGG
>CAMYWS010000232.1 GCA_947302865.1 uncultured Clostridia bacterium | reverse complement strand
GCAAACGGGATCATGTGGATCTGCTTCTCGCTGATCTACTGGGTCGCCGCCGTGCTCGGGATCTTCAAAGTCAAAGCTGCGGGCGCCGTCGTCGGCGCCGGCACGCTTATCGGCATTGTCCTGCTGATCGTCGTGTACAAACAAATCTACAAAAAGTATCGGAGATAATCATGTTCAACCCCGCACCCGCCATGGCCGGATGGTTCGGCTATCCGCTGGAACTCGACGACCGCCTGCGCCTTATCAGGGCCGCCGGCTTTGAAAGCGTGCTCCTCTGGTGGGCTGTAGAATCGACGTTTGAGCCGCCCGTCCCGCACAAGATGGAAACGGCCGCAAAGTACGGTCTTTCCGTCGAAAACGCGCATCTCCAGTTTGCGTATATGAATTCGCTTTGGGAGGACGGAACCGACGGCGAGCACTACGCCGCGGAGCTGATGGGGCTCATCGCGGAAGCCGGTGTGTACGGCGTAAAAACGCTCGTCGTGCATCTGACCCGCCGCAAGGATCCCCCGCCGTTTTCGGTGCTCGGGTTCTCCCGCTTTCTAAGGCTTGTCGAGGTTGCGGAACGGGCGAACGTCGACCTTGCGTTTGAGAATCTTCGCGCGCCGCAATACCTGTATGAATTTATGCGCCGTGTTGATTCAAAGCGCGTCGGCGTGTGCTTCGATTCCGGGCACAATCATTTCGTCTGCCCCGATCGGAACATCCTCCGTGACTTCTCCGACCGCATCAAAGCGGTGCATCTGCACGACAATTACGGCGATTTCGACGCGCACAATATCCCGGGCGACGGTTCGATCGACTGGAAAGCGCTTCGAAAGGACCTGCTCGCTTCCCCCTATTCCGGCGCGTGGAGTCTGGAGATCGAGCACGCGCAGACCTCGGAATTCGGCAAAGCGCTGCTCTCAAAGGACGAAGATCCCTACTTCGGCATGGATCCGGAGGAATATCTTGCCCGCGCGTATAAAGCCCATCAAAAGCTCATCAACGGCGAACTGTAAACGAAAGACGCACCGGTTTTCCGATGCGTCTTTTTGTCTGAACTATCTTTCGTTCGTTTCACGCGGCGCCGCGCCGATGCGTTCAATACGCATTATACTTTCCGGTTTTCGGCGCTTTCTCAAAATACTGCCATTCGTATTCGATCAGCCCGCCGCCGGCGTCTTCATAGACGGTGAAATACGTTTCCCGGATCTTGTTTCCGTCCGCGTCGTACGCGTATTCGCATTGCTCGAGGACGGTGCCGTTTGCGTCGTATCTCGCATAGCTGATCTCGTTCCCGTCCGCGTTGTACTCGTATTCGTTCCGGTATTCAAGCTCGCCGTCGCTGTTATACTGCAGTTCCCGGACCAGATTCCCGTCCCCGTCGTATTCATATTGATACCGGAAGTCAATGGTCCCGTTTTCATTGTACCTCGTCTCAAGGATCCGGTTTCCCGCATCGTCGTATGCATATTCCTCCCAACGGCTCCTGCTGCCGTCGGCGTTGTATTGCGTGTAAGAGGTCTTGTTCCCGTTCGCGTCATACGCGGTTTCATCCGACCAGATCGTGCTGCCTTCTGCGTTCAGCCATTTGTATCGGATCTCGTTCCCGTTTTCGTCATATTCATATTCGTCTATGCTGCTCAGAACACCGTCGTAATAGGACGTTGAACGGATCACGTTGCCGTTTTCGTCGTATTCGTTTTCCGTCGAACGAACGCTTCCGCCGGCAAGCGTACATGTATAACGGGTGCGGTTCCCGTTTGCGTCGTATTCATAATCGAACCGTCTGTCCATGCTGTCATAGGTATCGTAATCTGTCTCCGAGATCAGATCGAGATTCTCGTCGTACACGTATTCGCACCATTCATACGAGCCGTCTTCCTTATCATACGACTTGCTTCCGATCATATCCCCGTGATCGTTGTAATCATATTCATACAGCGAGATCTCTTCGCCGCTGCCGTTATACTCGGTCCGTTTCATCAGCCGCCAGCCGCCTGTTTCTTCGGACGGCTCCGGAAGCGCTTCCCCCGCTTCTTCGGTTGCGTCTTCCGATGATATGACTTCGCTTTGTTCCGGAGCTTCTTCGGACTGCGTTTTCCCCGCGTCGGCCGTAACGTCTTCCGGCGCTTCGTCGGCGGGTTCAGCAGGCGTCTCCGCGGACGGTTTTCCTTCGTCTTCCGGGATGTTTGCCTGTTCTTCGGGCGAGCATGCGATCGTCGAAAACAGCAGCAGTGCGATCAGCGCAAAAGCAAATAATTTTCTCATTTTACACCTCTCATTCGTTCAAAGCAGAATCGGAGATTTTTCGGAATACTGCGTATCCGGCTTCGCGCTGTTGCCCGGTTCGACGGATACGGAAGCGCTTACGCGTCGTAACCGTTCGGATTGTGCGGCTGCAGGTCAGCACCTTCTTGCATCGGAATATTCATATAAATCACAAAACGAAAACAGGTTCTGCTGCCGGCGTTTTGTGATTGATACGTTCTTATGATCTTTTCAGATCCTGTGATTCATCCAGCGCGCCGATGGAGCGCAGCTGTGTCAGTACATCCCGAACATCCTTTTCGATCACACCTTCCGGTGCGGAAAACCGTGCGCTCATATCAGCGACAAGCTTCTCTTCGGTTGTTTCGGATCTCAGCAATTCCAGGACCGCACCGAGCGTTTTGTTGCCGCGTACCATGCCGGAAAAAGCGGACTGTCCGACAGGAACAAGTACGGTTTCTTCTCCGATCATATGCAGAATAAAATCCGGATTCAGTTTCATCGTTTCATCCTTTCATTGCTTCGTATGAGATCTCGGCGGCCTCCGGTTCCATGTTGCAGCCAAGCCGCCAAAAACGGATATATGCCGGGA
>CAMYWS010000231.1 GCA_947302865.1 uncultured Clostridia bacterium | reverse complement strand
ATGGAGTCTTACATTTCCCGCACGAGCGGGATCAGGATGAAGGACAAGCTCGGCTACGCGTTCGGCGATCTCGCAAGCTGTCTCGTGTTCGGACTGACGCAGAGCGTCCTCAACAAGTTCTATACGGACGTGCTCGAGATCAGCGTTCTGAGCGTTATGATCATGACGATCATCGCCCGCGTATGGGACGCGATCAACGACCCGATCTGGGGCAGATTGATCGACGGTTCGCGCGTGTATCCGGACGGACGCTACCGCCACTGGCTGAAGATCTTTGCCGCGCCGGTCGCGATCGCGGCGATTCTGATGTTCTTTAACGTCAAGGGATTTGCCATGTCGTGGCGGATCGTATGGATCTACTTCACCTACATCCTGTTCGGCATGCTCTATACCTGCATCAACATTCCGTACGGCTCGATGGCGCAGGTCATCACGTCAAGCGACAGGGAACGCTCGTCGCTGTCCGTGTTCCGTTCGATCGGCTCCACGTTCGGCGCGATGCCGGCGATGGTGCTCGCGTCTTTCTGCTACGTCGCGATGGTCGACGAGAGCGGCAGCAAGATCCTCGACGCAAACGGCAACGCAATGAAGGTCATGGATCCCACCATCACGATCATCGGTGTCACCGTCATCGCCGTGCTTTCCGTCGTGTTCTATTTCCTCTGCTACGGCTGGAGCAAGGAGCGCGTCGCGTCGCATCCCGACCCGAAGGCAAAGGGACAGACGTGGAAGGTCGTCAAAACGCTCCTGAAGAGCCGTCCGTTTATGGCGGTTTCGATCGCGTCCATGCTGTTCCTTGCGGCGCAGATGTTCGGACAGGGCTACAACGCGTACCTCTTCGACAAGTTCTTCAATAAGCAGGGTCTTACCATGCTGCCGACCGTGTTCCAGTATCTTCCGGTCGCGGTCATCATGTTCTTCGCAACGCGCATGGGCAATCAATTCGGCCGCCGCGAGGTCTGCTCCTACGGCGTGCTTGTCGCCGCCGCGTTCTATCTCGTGCTGTTCGTGCTCGCGCTGTTCGGCGTTACGAACGTGTGGCTGTACCTTGCGGCAAACCTCGTCGCCGGCATCGGCACCGCGTTCATCTTCCTGCTGATCTGGGCGCTTGCGAACGACGCGATCGACTACAACAAGGTCACCTATAAGCTGAACGACGACGCGACGAGCTACGCATTCTATTCCTTCATGCGCAAACTCGGTCAGACCGTGGCGACGATCCTCATCAACGTGCCGCTTCTCATCATCGGCTACAACGGCAGCCAGCTGAAGACCGAAGGTCTCACACCCGACGCGCTGAAGACCATGTACAACTACTCGGTCATGATCCCCGCCGCGCTGTTCCTGCTGGTGTTCATCATCCTGCGGTTCGTCTATCCGCTTTCCAAGAAGCGCGTCGATGCACTCCAGGACGAAAAGGAAGAATATCTCCGCGAACAAAATGCCGAATAATCGCTGACAACTCAAAAACGGCACGGATTCATCCGTGCCGTTTTTGTGTACGCCTGTTTCGTAAAGATCCTTCGCTGTCGCTCAGATCCGCTTCGCGATCTCCAGCGCGATCCAAAGCTTGTCGAGGTCGTGGTTTGCGGAGCGAAGCTCGCCGTTTTCATAGACCGGCGCATCCAGAACGTCGCCGGTGACGAGGAAATTATACAGCTCGAAGCCGTAAAAATCACAGACGGCTTCGACGCCCGCAAGCTCCATTTCGACGGCGAGACAGCCCTCTTTCTGCCGCGCCGCGACCAGATCCCGCGTCTCGCGGTAGAACGCGTCGGTCGTCCACACGCGTCCCTTGACGTACGGCAGACGCAGCTCGTCAAACATCGCCGCGAGTTTGTCCGCGTTTTTGATCGCGATATAGTCCGCGGGCGGGGCGTAGTGATAGGACATGCCTTCGTCGCGGTACGCTTCGGTCGGGATCACGTATTTTCCCGTCGTCGCTTCGCGGTTCAGGTTGCCCGCCGAGCCGAACAGGATGAACTGCGTCGCGCCGATCTCCCAGTTCAGCTCGATCACATCGTTTCCGGCGATGGTCGAGCCGATGCCGCAGAGCAGCACCGCAAGCGTCATGCCGCCGAGTTCAAACGCATAGACCGGACGGCTGCCGTTGGCGGAATCGAGACTGCCGATCTCGCGCAGCGCAAAGCGCGTCTGCAGTTCCTTTAAGATGACATGTGAAAAGGTCAGGATGCAGATATCGCACAAGTGCTTTTGCGGGCCGAGAAACTGTTCGGGCGTGAACAGCGGTTCCGATCTGTTGTCAAAAGAATCGGTGATCATGGCTCAGTACCGATAGACCGGGAATTCGTAATAGTTCGCAAGCGCTTCGAGCGTCTTTGCGTGACGCCCCCGGATCACGACGAAATGCGGCTCAAAGCCGTCCTGCACGCTGTCTTCAACGATCTCGCGGGCGGGGCTGTCGGTCTTGATCACGATGCTCGTGCCGGTAAACTGCTTCGGCTTGTCGAGCGCCGTGCCCTCGGTGAGGAAGAAGCGGAACGAGCCGTCCGGCTCACGACCGATGCGGAAGACCGTCGCGCCGTCAAACGCTTCACAGCCGAAATCCATGGCGGGACCGATCTTGCGGTTCGGATGCACGCCGACGACCGCGCCGGTGTCCTTGCGCGCCATGGAGCACGCCGCCGCGCCGCAGTGCCAGAACGTGATCGTGTTTTCGTTCTCATCCAGCGAGACCGGATCGCCGAAAAAGACGGGAGCGCCGGAAAGCCGCATGCCCACCCACATGGACAGCGCGCCGTAGATATCCGCTTCGCAGGCGGAGGCGACGCCGTCGTCGTTGAGCATCGACAGCACCGTGCAGACGGGTGTACCGAACGCGGTGAAGAAGTCCGGCCAGCAGCGCGACGCGAGCGCGCCGACGCCGTTTTC
>CAMYWS010000230.1 GCA_947302865.1 uncultured Clostridia bacterium | reverse complement strand
AATATGAAAACGATCTATCTGGCAGGCGGATGCTTCTGGGGCATGCAGAAATTCCTCGATCAGTTCGAGGGCGTCAAGGAAACCGAGGTCGGCTACGCAAACGGTCCCGATCACGCGCCGAGCTATCGCGAGGTCTGCGACAATTCGGGGCACGCGGAGACGGTGCGCGTCGCGTACGACGAGAATGTGCTGTCGCTTTCGGAGCTTCTGCGCTTCTACTTCATGGTGATCGATCCGACGTCGGTGAACCGGCAGGGTGAGGACAGCGGTATCCAGTACCGCACCGGCATCTACTACACCGACGGGGATCAGCTCCCTGCGATCCGCGAGATTTATGCGGAGGTCGAGGCAAAGGAAGGGAAGCCCCTTGCGGTCGAGGTAAAGCCGCTTAAAAACTTCTTTTCCGCCGAGGTCTATCACCAGAAGTATCTCGACAAGAACCCGGGCGGCTACTGCCACATCCCGACGCGGTATTTCCACCTTGCGGACAAAAAGGAGTGAAGCGTATGTTTGATTCGATCGGGATCATCGGCACGGGCGCAATGGGCAGCGCCGTCGCGCGGCTCGTCTCGGGCAAAAAGCCGTTGTATCTTTCCAACCGAACGGCGGAAAAGGCGGAGCTGCTTGCGGCGGAACTTTCCGCGCGTGTTTCGGCAAACGGGGAGATTGCAAAGGAGTGCGACCTGATCTTTCTTGCGGTCAAGCCGCAGATGATGCCGGGCGTGCTGAAAGCGCTCGCGCCGGTTTTCACGTCCCGCACGGACCGCTTTGTGCTTGTCACCATGGCGGCGGGACTCACGACCGACACGATCCGGGAATTATCCGGCGGCGCGTATCCGGTGATCCGCATGATGCCGAACACGCCGATCACGGTCGGCGCGGGGATCATCACCTATTGCGGAAACGGCGCGACGGAGGAGGAGCTTTCCGCGTTCGCCGGGCTGCTGGCCGGCGCGGGCACGCTCGATCGAATCGACGAGCATCTCATCGACGCGGCAAGCGCGCTTGCAGGCTGCGGTCCGGCGTTTGTCGATCTGTTCCTCGAAGCGCTTGCGGACGGCGCGGTCGCATGCGGATTGCCGCGAAAAACAGCGCTTCTGTACGCGGCGCAGACGATCGAGGGCGAAGCGAGGGCGGCAAGGTTATCCGGCGAGCATCCCGGAAAGCGCAAGGACGTCGTCTGCTCGCCCGCGGGCAGCACGATCCGGGGCGTGCGCGCGCTGGAAAAAGGCGGCTTCCGCAGCGCCGCAATGGAAGCGGTGATTGCCGCGTACGAAAAGAATCTCGAACTGAAAAAGGGAGAATAAGAAACGGCAAAAAACGGCAGCGTACGCTGCCGTTTTTTTCGGTTTCAATCCGTTATTCTTTCCCGAGGAACTTCGACGCCGTCAGCGTCGAGAGGTCGACAAACGCGCCGTCCTCGCCGCATTCACCGAACACAAACATGTCCAGAAGCGGTCTGCCGTACAGAACGGTATCCTTTTTCTTTTCCGTCGTCGGCTGGTTGATGACCTCGCCCATAAAGACCAGGACCGCGCTCGTGCCGCCGTCCAGATTGAACGCTTCCTTGACGCCGAGCGATTTCATCATATTGACCATCATCTGCGCGTCCATGCCGTTTGCGTTCTTATGCTGGTTGTCACAGTAGACCACCACGTAATGCCCGGGCTCGTAATAGCCGAGGATGTTGCGCGCCTTATATCCCATGTTGGAGTAACTCAGCG
The DNA here is from genome assembly GCA_947302865.1 of uncultured Clostridia bacterium. The sequence continues at coordinate 1,196 of CAMYWS010000230.1, read as the reverse complement.
CGCCGGGTCCCTGTTCGCCGTCCCGGATGATGATCGGGCCGAACTGCCATCCGTATAACGCGCCGTTTTCGATCTCCTTGTTCAGATCAAATTTCTCGGTTTTGAGGTGGAAGGTCTTCAAGGACCCGTCTTCATAGATGATGCCGACCGCGCCCGAGTTCCAGCCCTTGTTTTCGCGAAGCCTCTGCAGGACTTTGCCCTTGTACAGAACGAGACCCTGATTGTAGCTGCCGTTGATCGCAAGGACGGCGTTCTCGCGGACCGCCATGTCCAGACCGTACTCCGATCTCGTGGCGAATTCGCCGTAGCCGTAGATCGGGTGCATTGCATTGATGTTTCGGACCCAGATATCCGCGACGTACCAGGTCGACATCAGATCGCGGTCCTGCCGCTCGTCGCGCAGGTTTTCCTGATGCACCGTGATCGCGATCCTGAGGTTGTCGCTCTGGTAGCTGTAATCCGCGTCGGCGCCGGTGTCATAGTCCGGGAAATTGACGGCGATATCGCCCTCCTGCGGGACGCGGGTCGGTTCCGGCGTTTCCGCTGCCTCCGGCGTCGGCTCTTCCGTCGGCGTCGGCTCTTCCGTCGGCGCGGGTTCTTCCGTCGGCGCCTCGGTCGGCGCAGGGGTCGCGATCAAAACGACGTCCGATTCCTCGACGGGCGCGTTCGCTTCCTGCGGCGGCACGGTCGCATCGGGCTGCGGTTGAACAGCGGGCTCGCCGCACGCGGCGATCAGCAATATGAGGATAAAAGCACAAATGCCTCGGAACAGTTTCATTTCAGCACCTCCGATCCGGATGCGGATCAAATTTTATCAAAACCTATTGTAGAGGAACGGCAGACGGAATGCAAGACATATCGAAACTGTTCAGAGAAATTTGACATTTCTGTGCAGAATATCTGCAGCGCCGCAGGGAATGCCGCGGATGGGTTTTTCTACTCCGTTTCCGTGAGATAGCTTTCCGAAACGAGCTTTGCAAAGTCCCATACGCTCTGCACCGCGGGGGACATCGCGTGCATGCGGTAGCGCAGAAGGCAGATCTCGCGGGTCATCGGTACGTCGGAAAACGGAATGAGCCGGAGATTGAACGTATCGAGAATGGGCAGCCGCGGCATGATCGCAACGCCCGCGCCGGTCGTAACGGACGCGGCGATCGAGCTGTATTCGTCCGCCTCAAAGACGATGTTCGGCGAGA
>CAMYWS010000229.1 GCA_947302865.1 uncultured Clostridia bacterium | reverse complement strand
TGATCGTCTTCTTGTCCACCGCCTCCTGGAACTTGTTCATGCGGCGGCTGCGCACATCGACGGCGGATGGCTGAATGTCCCCGGACTTGGTCAGCGCCCACTTGGTGAGCATCGGTCCGACGAGCTCATAGACGAGCACGCTGAACAGAATGATGTTCTTGATGAGCACGCCGTCCGCCGTTCCGAGCTTCGCCGCAGTCACGCACATGCCGAGCGCAACGCCCGCCTGCGGCAGCAGCGTGATGCCCAGGTACTTTTTCACGACCGGATCGCACCCGGTTGCAGCGCAGCTCAGATAGGAACCGACGTACTTGCCGACGGAACGCGCAAGGATATAGGTGACGCCGATCACCAGCACCGCGACGTTCAGGATAACGGAAAGCTCCAACTCCGCGCCGCTGAGCACGAAAAACAAGGCGAACAGCGGCGCCGTCCATTTGTCCGCGCGCTCCATCAGGTCGTGTGCGAGCGGACAGATGTTGCAGAACACCGTGCCGAGCATCATGCACACGAGCAGTGTGGAGAAACGGATCTTCACGCCGCCGATCTCAAAGGAGAGCATGGACAGCGCGACCGTCAGCACCACGAACGCGATCGTCAGCGAAAGACGGTTGGAGTTGGAGAAGAACGTCCGTTCGAGAACGGTCAGAACCCACCCCAGAAGCGCGCCGAGCAGCAGCGAAGCGACGATCTCGATCAGCGGCTCGACGAGGATGCCGACAAGGTTCGTTTTACCCGTGACGATGGACGTCGCGATCCCGAAGGAAACGGCAAACACCGCAAGGCCGACCGCGTCGTCGAGCGCGACGATCGGCAGCAGGATATCGGTGAGCTTGCCCTTGGCCTTGTACTGGCGCACGACCATCAGCGTGGCGGCCGGCGCGGTCGCCGTTGCGATGGCGCCGAGCACGATCGTCGCCTCGACGGACATCATATCCGGCATCAGAAAATGCAGGCCCAGAAGCGCGAGATCGACCAGAAGCGTCGCGGCGAGCGCCTGAAAGACGCCGACGACGATCGCCTGTTTGCCGATGGATTTCAGCTGAGAGAACAAAAACTCGTTTCCGATGGAAAACGCGATAAAGCCGAGCGCCGTATTGCTGATGACGGACAGCCCCTCCACCTCCTCCGTGGTGGAGAATCCGACGCCGGGAATGCCCAGTCTGCCGAGACAGTACGGTCCGATGATGACGCCCGCGATCAGAAACGCGGTGACGTCCGGCAGCTGCAGCTTCAACAGTTTGAATACACGCGTCATCAGCAGCCCGATCAGCAGAGCGAGCGCAGAAGACAGCAACGCGACCATGTCATTTACCTCCGATCTTTTTCACACAAAAGTAAATTATACTACGATCTGACGGAAAAATCAATATCGGAATCGGCAAGCCCGAACGCTTTATGTGCAGTCCTCCCCGGCACAATCCCGTGCTGCATTTCGGAAAAGGATGCAAACGGCCTGACCCGGTTTATAGCCGGATCAGGCCGCCGATGCGATCGTTTTTTACTGATTCAGTTTCTCATCGCTTCCGCCGCCGCTGCGTAGCGGTAAATCGCGACCGCCGCGTTCACCCATGCGGCGTCGTTTGCGTAGCCCGTTATCATCGCGTTTGCGTACGACAGCGCGGACAACGTGATGCTCGCTTCGTCCCCGCCGCTCAACGCCTTGATCTCGTAGATATCGTCCAGCTCATGCGCCGCGATGTTCCTGACCGACACCATGTAGCGTCCGTCGGACTGCAGCGATACGCTGATCTTCCCGCCGTCTTCCGTGATCGTCTCGCCGTTTGCCGTGAACGTGAACGTTCCGGTGTAGTTCTTTGCCGGCTTGAAGTAGACGCGCAGTTCCGTATCGCTGTCCAGCAGGAGCGTGTAGTTGATCTTCTCTACGTTCGTTCCCGTGCTCTTGACGGTCACATAGTCCGCAAGTCCGGTCTGTGCCGCGGTGATATCCGCTTCGGTGTAGTCCGCGTAGTGCTTTGCCATCTCCTCATACTGCGTTCCCCATGTCCACCCTTTCTGTGCTGCCAGGAACGCCTGCACGTAGTGGCCGAGGTCCGCCGTCGCCTTCACCATGTTCTTCTGCTTTTCCGTGAACAAAGACATATATTGATCGAACGTCTCGAAGTACTGCTTCACGGAATAGGTCTTCTCAAGCGTCCCGGCTTTGCCGTTCAGCGTGTACCGGAGCGTCGCGGTGATGGTGTTCGCCATCTCGATCGTTCTTACGTAGTACGTGAACTGATAATATCCGCTGCCGTTCTTCGGATGACTCGTGCCCATGAACGGAACGAACGCCGATGCGCCGTCAATGCTGTCGATCGTAAACTCGACGCCCTCGTATGTAACCGCGGCGTCCTGCGGCAGATCGATAAAGAAGTTCACGCCGATCCTGCCTTCCAGCGTCAGCGCCTGTGACCTGAACGCGATCGGAATATAGTGCCACGTTGCGTCTTCAAGACACTCGTTATCCACGTTGAATTCGATCGCGTTCCGCATTGCTTCGGTGCCGATGAAGTATACATCCGAGAGCGCTGTGCAGCCGTAGAACGCCGCGTCGCCGACGAAGGTAACCGTTCCCGGCAGCGTGATCGCTTCCAGAACAGGGCAGTTTGTGAACATTTCCCCGGAAACGCCGGAAATCGAGTCCGGAAGGATGATGCATTCCAGTGCTTCGCAGCAGGCAAATACGCCGGAGCCGAAGTCTGTGACGGTGTCCGGGATATCGACCGTATTGAGATGCTTGTTGAAGGCGAACGCGTCCTCGGCAACGTATTCGACGCCGTCGGGGATCTCATAGCTTGTCGCAGGATTGCCGCCCGGATACTGCATGAGCGTCTTCCTGTCGATCGTGAACAGCACGCCGTCGACCGCGCAGTATGCGGGGTTGCCTGCCTCGACCGTGAACGCCGGCAAGGCGTCCAT
>CAMYWS010000228.1 GCA_947302865.1 uncultured Clostridia bacterium | reverse complement strand
ACGGCGTTGAAGCGCTTCCAGAGGTTGCGGATCTGCATGTTGTCCTCAAGGTTCAGGTTCGTCTCCGCGTATTCGACGCGCGGATCGTTGAGCATGTCCGCAAGCGCCGCGGCAATGACCGCCGGGATGCCGGTGTTCACGTATTCCGGCGCGACCGCGATAAGGCCGAGGTCGATGACCGTCGGACGCTTGATCGCGCGGAGAAGCCGCACGAGCGCGGCGGGGGTGAGGTGACCGTCGCTCTTCTGCACCGCCTTTGCGATCGACGGGAAGCAGAGTCCGAGGCAGACGACCTTGTTTTCCTCGTTCAGAATACATACGACGTGGTCGAGGTCGATGATCAGCCGGAAGTTGTCGATCATCATCTTCTTCATGCCGGGCGTGAACGGCACCGTGCCGTAGATGTCCTCGTACGCGACGTCCAGAAGGTCGAAAAAACCGTCCTTGTAGCGGTTCAGAAAATCGTTGACGTTCCTTGCTTCGCCGATGCGCAGGTTGTATTTTTTCAGCACCTGCTCTGAAAGCTTTTTGAGCTTTGCGGCGGTCTCCGGCGCGGGCGCGGTGAGCTTCGATTCGACCCAGTCGACCTCCTTTGCGTAGCCGCAGCCCTCGATGAGCTTCCCGTAGTATTCCGCGTTGTACTGCTCCTCAAAGGTAGAAAGTTCGTCGAAGCCCTCGACCAGAAGTCCTTCGCGTTCGAGGTCGGAAAAGCCCAGCGGTCCGCAGACGGCGTTCATGCCGCGATCACGGGCAAACTGCTCGACCGCGTCGAACAGCGCCTTTGCAACCTCCCGATCGTCGATCGCGTCGAAGCGGGTGAAGCGCACGCGCTTCTCGTTGTGCTTCTCGTTCGACGCCTTCTGCAAAATCGCCGAAATGCGCCCGACGACCTTCCCGTCCCGGTATGCGAGCCAGTAGCCGGTCTCGCAGGTGTCGTTGTAGACGTAGTTTTTCGAAAAGATCTTCTTTTCGTCGCCGTACAGCGGCGGGACGAAGTTCGGATTGCCGCGGTACAGATCGAGCGGGAATTCCAGGAACGCCTTCTGCTCCGCTTTCGTTCGGACCACTTTGACCGTAACCATGGCGTCCTCCGATATTACGTGCGGCTCTTTGCGTGGAAGCTCACGCCGACGCCGTTCGGTCCGCAATGGCTGCCCGCGGTCGGGTTCGTCACGACGGTCTCGATGCAAAGATCGTCGCCGAAGCGCTGATGCAGCGTGTTCACAAGCTCCGCGGCAAGTTCCGGCGCGTCGGTATGCCCGACGATGAAATGATGGTTCTTGATATCGTCGCCGAGCTCTTCGACGACCTTCACGAGACGGTCCATCGCGTTCGCTCTGCCGCGCTCCTTGCCGATGCTGACCATCTTGCCCTCGTCGTTCATGCAGATGATCGGACGGATGCCGACAAGCGTGCCCATCGTCGCCGCGATGCCGGAGACGCGGCCGCTGCGCTTGAAGAATTTGAGATCGTCCGCAAAGAAATACTGCGCAAAGTGCAGGACCTCGCGGTCCGCCCACGCAAGCACCTCGTCCACGGTCCTGCCCGCCTTGATCATGTCGCCGATCTCGCGCGCGATGCTGTAGCTCACAATCGTGATACCCTTGGTGTCGATGTGATAAAACCTGCGCTCCGGGAACTCCTTGAGCAGTTCTTCGACCGCTTCGTCCATCGCGCGGAAGGTGATCGTCATCGCCGCGGAGAAGTGGACGTAGAGGATGTCGTTGCCCTTCTCGAACTCGGGACGGAAGTAGTTTTTGTAACGCTCCGCGGAGATGCCGCCGGTCGTGGGCAGCACGCCGTTCCGGAGGCCGTCATAGAACGCGTGCAGATCGATCGTTTCACTGTCCTCATAGGGATAGAACGTCTTTGCGTCGATGCTGTACGGCATGGAGATCAGCTTATAGCCGTATTCTTCGGCAACTGCCGGGGTGAAGTCGGTATCGGTGTCGGTAAACAGTGTCAGCATGGTGTTATTCTCCTACTAAGATATATTGGTGAACGGGCTGTCCGCCGTCGATGCGGATGACCTCCGTTCTGGGGTACGAATTGGTAAGCGCGGAAAAGAGCGCGTCGGCTTCCTCCGCGGGCGCGTCGGCACCGACAAGCAGCAGCAGCACACCGCAGTTTTCGATGTGCATTTCCTTACCGAGCGCCGTCGCCGTGTCGACCGCGTCGCAGTCGTTGACGTAGATCGTGTCGCCGATAAAGCCGATGAAATCGCCCTCGCGCACGTGTACGCCGTCCTTTTCGGCGTTGCGGCTCGCGCGGGAGACAAAGCCCGTCACAACGGAATGAATGATCCCGTCGAGCTCTTTTACGATTTCATCCGGCTCGCCCGCGTTCGGGTCCATCATGGAGATCGCGGCGTAGCCCTCGCCGACCGTATGCGTGTTCAGCACGCGGATATCGGAGGCGGGGTAGAGGTCGCGCGCCTGCCTTGCGGTCATCAGCACGTTGCCGTTGTTCGGGAACACATAGATCACGTCCGCGTTCGTGCGGTCGAACGCGTCGAGGAAATCGGCGGTGCTCGGGTTCATGCTCTGCCCGCCGTCGATCACGACGTCCGTGCCGAGCTCGAGGAAGGTCTCACGGAGCCCCGCGCCGGCCGCGACGGCGACGATGCCGGCCTTCTTGCGCGGCTTCGGCGCGGTGACGGAAACCTCCGGCAGCTCGGTCTCGTTGTGCTGCAGCGACATGTTCTCGACCTTGAGCGTCAGGAATTCGCCGTAGCGCTGGCAGCGGTTCAGGATGTCGCCGGGGCGCATCGTGTGTACGTGCACCTTGAGGATCGAGCCTTCGCGGAACGCGACGACCGAATTGCCGACGCTGTTCAGGTATTCGACAAACGCCGGAAGATCGAACGCCTCGGGATCGCCCTTCGCGTTCTGCAGCCGCAGCAGAAACTCGGTGCAGTAGCCGT
>CAMYWS010000227.1 GCA_947302865.1 uncultured Clostridia bacterium | reverse complement strand
CGCCGCGGCCGGTTGCGCGGACGTCGCTTTCGCGGAAGCGGATGCACTTGCCGTTGCGCGACGCGATGATGAACTCATGCTCGCCGCTGCTCATCTCGACCGAAATCAGCTCGTCGCCCTCGCGCACGGTCTGCAGCACGAGACCGCCCTTGCGGATATTCATGCATTCCGAGATGCGCGTCTTCTTGATGAGACCGTCGCGCGTCGCGGTGACGAGATATCCCGTCTCCTCGATCTCGCGCGGGACGATGAACATCGCCGTGACCTTTTCACCGGTTTTCAGCTGCAGCAGGTTCACCACCGGGATGCCCTTCGAGGTGCGGCTCGCTTCGGGTATGGCGTAGCACTTGATGCGGAACACGCGGCCGAAGTTTGTGAAGAACATGATCGGCGCGTGCGTGCTCGAAACCAGTACGCGCTCGACGTAATCTTCATCCTTCGTCGCCTGTCCCTTGACGCCCTTGCCGCCGCGGTTCTGCGCGCGGAAGGTCTCGGACGGGGTGCGCTTGATGTATCCGAAATGCGTCATAGTGACCGCCATCTCTTCTTCCTGGATGATGTCGTCAAGGTCGATGTCATCCAGCGCCTGTGTGATCTCGGTGCGGCGCGGATCAGCAAGACGCGCCTTCACGTCCAGTGCTTCTTCCTTTACGACCTCCAAAAGCTTATGCTCGTCCGATAGGATCGTGCGTAAATATGCAACGCGTTCGCGGAGCTGTTTGTCCTCCTCCATCAGGCGGTCGCGTTCGAGACCGGTCAACCGCTGCAGACGCATATCGAGGATCGCCTGCGCCTGCCGTTCGGAGAAACCGAACTTGGCGCAGAGGCCGTCCTTTGCCGCCTGTCCGTTCGGCGACGCCTTGATGAGCGCGATGATCTCGTCGATCACATCCAGCGCGCGCAAAAGTCCGTCCAGGATGTGCAGACGCTCCTCGGCGCGGTTCAGGTCGTACCGTGTCCGGCGCGTGACGACGTCCTTCTGGTGCTGGAGATAGTAGTACAGGATCTCCTTGAGATTCAGGATCTTCGGCTCGCCGTCGACCAGCGCAAGGTTGATGACGCCGAACGTATCCTGCAGCTGCGTGTGTTTATAAAGGTTGTTCAGAACGACGTTCGCGTTGACGTCCTTCTTGAGCTCGATGACGATGTGCGTGCCGTTGCGGTCCGTTTCGTCGCGCAGGTCCGAGATACCCTCGATGCGTTTTTCGTGCACGAGGTCCGCGATGCTCTCGACGAGCCGCGCCTTGTTGACCTGATACGGGATCTCGGTCACGATGATGCGGCTGCGGTTCTGGGAAAGCTGTTCGATCTCGGTCTTTGCGCGCACGATGAGCTTGCCGCGGCCGGTGCGGTACGCCTGCGCGATACCGCTCCTTCCGAGGATCGTTGCGCCGGTCGGAAAGTCCGGACCGGGGATATACTGCATCAGCTCGTCGACCGTGATGTCCGGATTGTCGATCAGTGCGACAAGGCCGTCGATCGTTTCGCCGAGGTTATGCGGCGGCATGTTCGTCGCCATGCCGACCGCGATGCCGTTGGATCCGTTGACGAGCAGGTTCGGGAACCGCGCGGGAAGCACCGTCGGCTCCTGCTGCGTACCGTCGAAGTTCGGCTGGAAATCGACCGTGTCCTTGTCGATGTCACGCATCATCTCCATTGCCATCTTAGAAAGACGCGCTTCGGTATAACGCATTGCCGCCGCGCCGTCGCCGTCGGCGGAGCCGAAGTTGCCCTGTCCCTCGACGAGCGGATAGCGCGTATTGAAGTCCTGCGCAAGACGCACCATCGCGTCGTACACGGATGAGTCACCGTGCGGATGGTATTTACCCATGCAGTCGCCGACGATACGAGCGGATTTACGCGTGGGCTTGTCGGGCGTGACGCCGAGCTCTTCCATGGAGTGCAGAATGCGGCGATGCACCGGCTTCATGCCGTCGCGCACGTCGGGGAGCGCGCGGCTCGTGATGACCGACATTGCGTACGCAATGAAGCTCTTCTGCATCTCGCGTTCCAGATTGATCGGCCGGATGCGGCCGTTGTTCGTTGTCATTTCATCCATACCTTTACCTCATCAGATGTCCAGATCGGTGACGAGCTTCGCGTTCTGTTCAATGAACTCGCGCCGCGGCTCGACCTTATCGCCCATCAGCAGCGTAAACAGCCGGTCCGCTTCGACCGCGTCCTCGACGGTGACCTTCAGCATCAGGCGCTGTTCGGGGTCCATCGTCGTCTCCCAGAGCTGCTCCGGGTTCATTTCGCCGAGACCTTTGTATCGCTGGATTTCCGGCTTCGGATCGGGTCCGATCTCCTTGAGCTTCGCGTCCAGCTCCTCGTCGGAATACACGTAGCACTGCATCTTGCCGCGCTTGATGCGATAGAGCGGCGGCTGCGCGATGTACACGTAGCCCTCGTCCACCAGAGGACGCATGTGCCGGTAGAAAAACGTCAGCAAAAGGATGCGGATATGGCTGCCGTCGACGTCCGCATCGGTCATGCAGATGATCTTGTGATAGCGGAGCTTGGTTACGTCGAACTCGGTGTCGATGCCCGCGCCGAACGCGGTGATCATGTACTTGATCGCGTCGCTCGAAAGCATGCGGTCGAGACGAGCCTTTTCGACGTTCAGGATCTTTCCGCGCAGCGGCAGGATCGCCTGATACTTCGGGTTTCTGCCCATCTTCGCCGAGCCGCCCGCGGAATCGCCCTCGACGAGGAAGATTTCGCACTTCGACGCGTCCTTTTCGGTGCAGTCGGAAAGTTTTCCGGGCAGCGCGGTCGAATCAAGCGCGGTTTTACGGCGGGTAAGGTCCCTTGCCTTTCTTGCCGCCTCACGCGCACGGGACGCCATCAGGCACTTATCGACGATCATTCTGCCGATCTGCGGGTTTTCGTCGAGAAACTCAGACAGCCCCTTATAGACCGTGTTG
>CAMYWS010000226.1 GCA_947302865.1 uncultured Clostridia bacterium | reverse complement strand
GGACACGAAGGAAAACTCCTGTATGTCACCCTGATCGCCTGTCCAGTAAAGATAGAGCCACGGACCGGAATCACCGTCTTCAAGATGCTCCTGCCGCGCGACCGCCCTGCCGCCAACGAGAAGCACGAGAAAATCGGACCATTGATCGCCGGAAAGCTCGACGGTGCCGGTTTGCGTCGCGTCCGCTTCCGTCAGCGGAAAGTGATCGCCTTCGCGCGTTTCGTGGAAGAATTTATACGCGCCGTCCTCCTTATAAAAGCGGTACCGCTGATAGTGCGGCGGAAAGGTCGAGGTCGAAACGGTATAGTAAAACTCCGTCACGTCCTCCGGCTCGATATCAACGCCCACGACGTACACGCCGTTTTTCGGTTTGCCGCATCCGAAGATCGGCAGCAGCGCAAGGCACAGAACGAAAATTGCAATCTTTTTCATCATCAGTCTCCTTTATTCGTCAAAATAGAACAGGTCCTCAAACTTTTTGTCCAGCGCGATGCACAGGATCAAGGCGAGCTTTGCCGTGGGGTTGAATTGCCCCGTCTCGATCGAGCTGATCGTATTGCGCGAGACCCCGACCGCCTCCGCAAGCTGCCCCTGGCTCATGCCGGCTTCCGTGCGCGCCTCTCTGAGGCGGTTTTTCAGGATCAATGCGTCGTTCATGCAAGTACTCCCGTCATCGTCAGTGCAACCCATACCGTTCCCGCAAGCGCAACGATCAGAAAAACGATCGCAAGAATCAATTCATGTTTCTTTTTCAGCTTGATGTATTTGTACAGAAACAGCGAGCCCAGCATCGACAGATAGATGCTCCACAGCATGGTGTTCAGTTTCGGATCGAACCGTGTCCCTCCATGATCCACCATGGACAAAATGCTGTTGAACAGGGCGATCAGCATACACATGACGCCGCCCACCGTAAACGCGATCTGTCCGGCTTTGATCAAAACCTGCTTTTCCCGCTCGTCCTGTCCTTTGTTTTCCGCCCTGCTCTTTGCAAGGATCTCCTCTTTGTTCATTTCCTGTTCCTCCTGCCAAGTTTTATTGGCATAATTGTAGCATTGCCAAGTTTACTTGTCAATAGGTTTTGCAAAGTTTTCTTGGCATTTTTTCAGAAAGCATTTTATATTCCGTGATAAGCGTACTATTTCTTGCAATATGCTTGCTAAAAGCAATCGTTTGTGTTATACTATCCATGAAAATGGCAAACAGCGAGGTGAAAGAAATGGCAAGAAACGCCACAAGAACCGCGAACATCTATACGCGCGTCGACCCCGATACCAAGGAACGGGCGGAACAGATCTTATCGGATCTCGGTATTCCGATGTCCAATGCGATCGGAATGTTTTTGAAGCAGGTCGTGATTCAGCGCGGTATTCCGTTTGAGATGAAACTGCCCGCCGTGCCGACCGCGGTCGGTTCGCTCAGCCGGGAACAGTTTGACGCGGAGCTGCAGCTCGGTATGGACGACGCCCGCGCCGGTCGTGTGGCTTCTGCGGACACGGTTGAGGCAGAGCTGCAAAAGCGGTACGAAGTATGAATGTCGTTTATACGCATCGGGCACGGCAGGATCTGTTTGATCTGTACGACTATATCGCATACGTGCTGCTGTCGCCGGAAGCCGCGCGCAGAACGGCGGACCGTATCGCGCGCGAAGTCCGCTCGCTTTCCTCCCTGCCGGAGCGGCATCCCTTGTATCACGACGAACCGTGACACAGCCGGAACGTGCGGTTTCTTACGGTCAGAAACTATCTGATCTTCTATACGACCGATCCGGAAACGGTAACCGTTCTGCGTATCATGTACGCCGGTCGGGACGTGTCAAAGCAATTGAACGACCCTGAAAACGACTGTGAAAATGACTGATCGAAAAAGGTCCTTCCGTATCATCGGAAAGACCTTTTACATTCTGTATTTGTCTGCTCTCACAGACCTGCTTCGATGAGTGCCTTGAATGCCGGCAAGCTTTTCAGGATCATCTCGTGGCTCACGCAGGTGGAAAGCCGGAGGAATCCCGGGCAGCCGAACGGCTCGCACGGCGGGACAAGGATGTTGAAATCCTTCGCGCGCTCGGAAAACTCCGTCGCGGTACCGAACGGGGCCTTAATGAGCATATAGAACGCGCCGTGCGGATAGACGCAGGTGTAGCCGTAGCTTGTCAGCGCTTCATAGAGCGTCTTGCGGTTTTCGTCGTATGCCGCAATGTCCGGCATCAGATGGCAGCACTGTTCTACGACGTACTGTGAGGTGGTCGGCGCGCAGATGTGTCCGAGCGCGCGCGCAGAACCCGCGACCGCGTTGAACAGATCGACGCTGTCCGCACAGGCATCCGGTACGTACACATAGCCGATACGCTCGCCGGGAAGCGAAAGCGACTTCGACCAGGAATAGCACACGACGGTGTTTTCATAGAGGTTCGGGATGAACGGCACCTGTACGCCGTCAAACACGAGCTCGCGGTACGGCTCGTCGGCGATCAGATAGATCGGATGACCGAACTTCTCGCTCATTCTGCGAAGCAGCGCCGCAAGCGCTTCGAGCGCTTCCTTTTTATAAACGACGCCGGAGGGGTTGTTCGGCGAGTTGATGATGATCGCCTGCGTGTGCTCGGTAAAGTACGGCTCGACGTCCTCGACGTGCAGATCGAAGTCGGTCGTGTTCGCCGGAACGACGACGACCTTGCCGCCGACCGCGTGAATGAACGTCGGATATTCCGGGAAGTACGGCGCAAGGATGATGAATTCCGCGCCCGGTACGCACATCGCCTTCATGGTGCTCATGAGCGCAGGCGCCGCGCCGCAGGTCACGAAAATGTTCTGCGCGCGCGCACCGCATCCGAACCGCTCGTCCAGATTTCCTGCGATCGCCTCGCGCACGCTCATGGCGCCGGTCGCGGACGTGTAGCCGTGGACCTTGACGGTGTCCTTGCGCGCGGCGATCGCCTTGTACGCGTCCT
>CAMYWS010000225.1 GCA_947302865.1 uncultured Clostridia bacterium | reverse complement strand
AACATTGAGCTGCTCGGAAAGCTGTTCCTGCGTCAAGCCCTTTTCTTTTCGTAAGTCTCGAAGACACTCTCCGATTTTCACCAAATCCACCTAATCACCTCACTTCCTACAAAAACATACCAGAAAGTGCTGGAAAATAACAGGACATAAAGTGACCATGTGCCATATTTCCCGTATTTAATCCAATAAGAATTATTCCGATTCGTAATTTCGAATCATTTATCATCTATCCGAAGAACGGACATTACAATCAAGCCATTCCACCGCACCGGTGCGGATATCGTAGACCGCGCCTCTGATCTCGACGTCCGCAGGATCCGGTTCTTTCAGAAACGCTCTTTTAAGGACCTTCACGCCGTGCGCCACGTTCAGGCGGCATGCGACGTCCGGATCACGCTCCATGCCGATCGCCTTCTGAATGTCCCCGGTGATAAAGGAGATGTGTCCGTCCGCTTCGCCGTGCAGCGCCGCACCGACCGCCCCGCAGCCGGTATGCCCGAGCATGAGAACGAGCTTGCAGCCGAGATGCGAAACCGCGTATTCCACGCTGCCGATCTGATGCTTGTCCAGTACGTTGCCCGCCACGCGTATGACGAACAGATCACCGATCGTCGCGTCGAAGATCTGTTCCGGGATCACGCGCGAATCCGAACAGCAGATCACAACCGCGTACGGATGCTGTCCGTTTTTTGCGGTATCGACGCGCAGCGCTTCGTTTCCGTTCGCCATATAATGCCGGTTGCCTTCGATCATTCTCTCAATGATATCCATTTCCCCGCCTCCTGTCAGCAGCAGTATACCATACAAAAGATCAAAAAGCAAAGCTTTCGCCGGCACGAAGACCGTCTTTCGTCTGTAAGATTGCATGATCGGCAGACGAATTTACGGCACTTCACATGAAAAACTTGATTCTTTCGTCCTATTGATATATAATATATCGCATAACAGGAGATGCAAGCATATGGAAACACATTATTTCGAGCTTTACAGTGAAAGCCTCGACCGGATCATGCCTGTCAAGGTTTACGGATACGCCGGCAAGCCGGTTCTGTTCATTCCCTGTCAGAACGGCCGGTTCTTCGATTTCGAGAACTTCGGCATGGCGGACGCCGTCGCCGGATGGATCGACAGCGGCAAAATGCTGGTCTTTTCGATCGACACCATCGACGCCGAGACGTGGAGCGACCGGACCGGCGATCCGTACCGGCGCATCCGGCAGCATGAGCGCTGGATCGACTATATCACACGCGAAGTCGTGCCGTTCGCCCGGTCGTATGCCAATGAGCGGAACGGCTGGGAGGGTTATCCCGGTCTGATGGCGTTCGGCTGCTCGATGGGTGCAACCCATGCACTGAACCTGTATCTGCGGTTCCCGGATCTGTTCGACCGTTGCCTTGCTTTGAGCGGCGTTTATCACGCCTCCTACTTCTTCGGAGATTATTCGGACGAGATCGTGTATCTCAATTCCCCCGCGGACTATATGGCGGAATTTCCCGGTAATCACCCGTTCATAGCGGAGTATAACCGTCATCGTGCAGTCATCTGTACCGGTCAGGGCGCCTGGGAGGAACAGTGGAGCACCCGCGCCATGGACGAGCATTTTCAGCGTCTCGGCATTCACGTTTGGGCGGACTATTGGGGATACGACGTCAATCACGACTGGCCGTGGTGGTATAAACAGGCAAACTATTTCCTCCCCTATCTTCTGGGCTGAAAGGAACTTTGTATGAACTTTATCTATATTTCACCGAATTTTCCGGAAAACCACTGGCTGTTCTGCCGCGGGCTGAGAAACAACGGTGTCAATGTGTTCGGCATCGGCGACTGTCCCTATGACAATCTTCTGCCCGAGCTGAAGGAATCATTGAACGAATACTATAAGGTCTCTTCGCTTGAAAACTATGACGAAGTATACCGCGCGGTGGCGTACTTCATCCACAGGTACGGACGGATCGACTATCTTGAATCGAACAATGAGTACTGGCTGGAACGGGACGCGGCGCTCCGACAGGATTTCAACATTACGACGGGATTTCAGCCCGATGAACTTGCAAAGGTCAAGTTCAAATCCCGCATGAAAGACAATTATGCCCGCGCCGGTATTCCGGTTGCGCTGTATCATATGGTCGATGACAAGACGGGCTGTCTTGCGTTCATCGAAAAGGTCGGTTATCCCGTCATCGTCAAACCGGACAACGGTGTAGGAGCGATCGGAACATCCCGGATCAACTGTGAATACGATCTTGACATATTCTTTGCAACAAAGGACGATCGATCCTATATCATGGAGGAATTCATCGACGGATACGTCGTCTCGTACGACGCCATTGTAAACGGACGCGGCGAGCCGATCTTCGAAGCGGGAAATCTGACCATCGACAGCATCATGGACATCGTCAATCATTCGTTAAGCTGCCGCACGATGATACGCGACCGCCTCCCGGAACCCCTACGCGATATGGGACGTGCA
Source organism: uncultured Clostridia bacterium (assembly GCA_947302865.1). Next base: position 496 of record CAMYWS010000225.1, on the reverse strand, counting down.
GCGCTGAAAGCGTTCGGTGTCAAAAAACGCATGGTACACTTTGAATTTTTCCATCTGCGCCGCGATCAGCGTATCGGAAAAGCGGGTGAATACGCGGCACTGGAAGTAAATATGCGTCCCTGCGGCGGGATCCTGCCGACGATGATCAATTACGCATACAGTACCGACGTCTACCAGATCTGGGCGGATATGATCGTTTTTGACGAAAGCAGCAAATCGATCGGCGACCGGCAATACTGTGTGCTTGCGGGACGCCGCAACGGCAGGAACTACTTATTGAGCATCAATGATGTCCTGTATGAATACGGCGATTGCATCGTGGAGAACGGACCGGTCGATCAGGCGCTTGCCGACGACATGGGAGATTATCTCTTTCTTGCCCGTTTGCGTACTTGGGACGATGTTTTGGCTTTCTTTGACAACGTCCTGAAAGAAAAACAAACGTGAATTGGCTGCGCCATGAATTGCGCAAGCGCATGAAAAAAGAAAAGAGACA
>CAMYWS010000224.1 GCA_947302865.1 uncultured Clostridia bacterium | reverse complement strand
CTATTCGCTGCGCATGTCCGCGTACGGGTCGCGGACCTTCTTGGAATACGGGTTCTTGTTCTCCGGAACGGGGATGCGGTGCGAAAAGCCGTACCGCGCAAACATGACGAGGGCTGTCCGAAGCAGGATCAAGAGCGCCCATGCGCCGAGCGCGACCCAGAACCACATGAGCGGGAGCCCGATGATAAAGTGCAGCGCAAGCAGGATCCACGCGGGGATCGTCCACAGGACATACATCAGCGCGTGCCAGAAAAAACACAGGAAAAACCCGCCGCGTTCTTTCTGCTCCACACCCGTCGCCTCCTTCACCTTTTAATCCTTAGTTTATTATAGCGAATCTATATATAAAATGCAAACTTTATTTTATTTTCCGTAAGAAGTATGCTATACTGAATCAAAAGGAGGTGAAATCATGCTTGATACACGGATTTCATCATATCTGAACGGGATCATGGACCTTGGGAGCGCGCTTTCGGAATGGATCGGGTACTCAAACGCCGGCGTTTCCGCCTATACGAAGGACGGGTGGGAGGAGGCGTTCCGCCGTCATTATCATGTCAGGGATTTCACACCGGTCCCCGTCGAAGAGACCCTTTATCAGAATCTCGTGCAGTGGCTCGGCAGCACCTCGTTCGGACTCGTAAAACACACGATCGATTGTATCACTCACAAGCTCGGCGAACCGCTTGCCGTGTACCGCGCGGAAAACGAGCAGGCGCTGATCGACCGGCTTTCGAGCTGCAACGGTCACATCGGCGCCTATTATTTCACCGAGGACGTTTTCTTCGTCGAATTCAAGACGCATGTTCTCGCTTTTCTGATGGGCAATTGTGAGTGACGGCGCATCGAACATAAAACGGACAGGAGGACGGACATGAAACACTGTGTACGGAACGGACATTTTGTATTGCTGTTTACGGCACTATTGCTTCTTCCGGCTTTTTTCGCGTGCGGCGGGAAGACGGAGCCCGCGGAAGCAATCGCTGCGGAGGTCTCCGCACCGCCGGAAACACCCGCGCCGACGGAAGCCGAGTCCGTGATCCCGACGGATGTGACCGCAGCGCCCTCGCCGGAACCGACCGCGGCGTCCGTGCCGGAACCGACCGCATCGCCCGAGCCGGAACCGACCGTGGAGGATTGGATCGCGCTTTGCGGCGGAGAAGTCGCGCTGCACGGCGACGGCGCGCCGGAACAGGATGCGGGCGAAGACGGCGCGTTCTATGTCTCCGAACAGGATCAGACGCTGTATCATAAGGAAACCGGGGAGTGGAAAAACTGCGGACAGCTTTCCCGGGCAGGGTACCGTATCGTGACCTTTTCCACGAACCGCGGCGACGCATTTCCTGCCCAGCTCGTGAAAACCGGTGAAAAAGCGAAGGATCCCGGGTTCGTTCCGGAAGGCGGCTTTGCCGGCTGGTATGCGGACGGCTACGGGACGGAATGGAACTTTGACACGGACGTGATCACGCGGGACACGCAGTTTTCCGGCTATCTGTACGACACGCCAGAACGGCGGGAGCCGCTTCTCACCTATCAGGACTATCGGACCGGCAGTCAGCAGCCGGAAGGCGAGATCGGTGTTCTTGTGATCTTTGTCGGGGTCACGGATGGCCACGAGCCGGACAAGGCGCTGTTTGAAGACGCATTCAGCGGAGGTTATGACCTTGACAACTGCCTCCGGTCCGTCGCGTCGTATTATAAGTACGCATCCTACGGAAAGGTCTCCTTCGATTTCCGTTTCCGCTATTACGATACGGGACTGTCCAGCGCGGAAGCGTTTCAAAAGGAGCACAGCGGCGGCGGATACATAAACAGCATCTTCATGGCGGTCCGCAATTCGGAACCGGAGCTGATGCGGGAACTGGATAAGAACGGCGACGGGTACGTCGACTGTGTGGCGTTTATCGGCGGTGAAGATACGCATAAAACGTATGACAGCAGCGGCAGATACCTGCTTTTCGGCATGAATTCCGGTGTGGACAGCACAAAGCCGGATCAGAAGAAACCGACGCTTGGACGCTACATCTGTTCATCTTACGAAGAATTGACGGCGGATACGCTTCGTCCGGGTAACCAATACGGCGGTATCCGCACATATGTGCATGAAATGGGCCATGCGTTCGGACTGATCGATTATTATGACTTTGAGCCGTATCCGGACGGATACTCGTTCATCAGCTCCCTCGGAAATTTCGACATGCAGGATAATGACGTCGGCGACTGGAATCCCTTCTCGCGGTTCGGCGTCGGCTGGCTCGCGCCATACGTCGTACCGGAGGATACGGACGAGATCACGGTGAAGCTCGGATGCTCGTCGGAAACGCCGGACTGCATCCTGCTGCCGACATCGCTCGGATGGAACGGCACACCGTTCGACGAGTATATCCTGATCGATGTGATGGCGCCTGTCGGCGCGAACGGGTTTGACTGGTCGATGGTCACCGATCCGCTTTTTATGCAGAAGGATGAACCGTGCACAGGCGGCGGTGTCCGTGTCTATCACGTCGATTCACAGCTGATGAAAGGCGTCTGGTTCTATTCTGAGGATTACAAAAGCGTGGAGCTGAAATATACCGAGCGTCTGACCACGTATAAGGAGCTGCTTTCCGTGATCAACGCGCGGGGCAGTAAAAGCCGTGACGATGTTCTGCACGAAGCGTTTCTCAATACGAACGGCTTTGAACCGTATCTGGAGAGCGATTCGCGGTTTTATCATCTGATCGACCTGATCCCGCGGGACGGATCGAGCAAGTTCCGGCTCTCCACGCCGACGAACCGGACCGCGTTTACGTTCTTCTCCTGCTCCGATCTGTTCGGTCCGGGCGATGTGTTTTCCATGGAGACCGCAGCCGATGCGTTTGCGGACGCGCCATACATGAACAACGGCGGCACGTTCGATTATTCCGTGCGCGTCGACCATTACGATCCGTCAACACATGAAGCGGTCGTCACGATCACAAAGATCCGATAAGCGAAAAGGTCCTCCGTGCGGAGGAC
>CAMYWS010000223.1 GCA_947302865.1 uncultured Clostridia bacterium | reverse complement strand
GGCGCGGACCGCCATCAGACCGAAGCCGGGACCGAAGCGCAGCGTATCGATGCAGCGGATCTCAGCGTCCGGGCAGGTCTCTTTCACAAGACCCGCGGCAGTACATGCAAAGTCGAACGTGCCGGAAATACCGCTTGAGATCGTCATGACCAGAAGCGGTGTGCCGTCCTTTACGATCTCCTCCATCGCGCGGCGGAATTCCTCGACATTGGCGGGCGCGGTGGCGTAGCCGTTCGGGTTTTTCCGAAGATCGGCATAAAACTCCTCGCGGGAGAAGCGATCCCACGCGCGCGGACCGGGGATGTCCGACTTGTCCGGCAGAATGACATGCCCGGGCAGGACCCGGATGTCGTATTCCGTGCTGAGCGATTCGTTGAGATCGCAGGTGCCGTCGGCAAGAATGACAAATGGTTTCATGTTATCCTCCTATTCAATACCTTTTCTGAAAGGTACGTTTCACTGTTCCAGAAACGCAAACAGCGCGGCTTCCGCCCGATCGGGATCGGAAACGAACGCTTCGGCGTGTCCCGCGCCTTCCGCGGAAAAGAACGCCTTTCTTGCGCCGCATGCTTCAAAAACCTTCCGTCCCGTTTCATAGGGGACGGTCTGATCCGCCGTTCCGTGCAGAAAGAAGCAGGGGATCGTCGTTTGCTTCAGCGCGCCGTCCGTACGCTTTTTGATATCGATCCGCAAAAAAAGCTTTGCCAGCAGGCGGATGGGCGGCATAATGAGAAATCCGGGGACGTTCCGCCGTTTGCAGTCGAGGCGGATCTGCTCATACGGAGAGCGAAATCCGCAATCGAGAACAAGCGTGCGCGTTTTCGCCGGATCGAGATCGCAGGCGGCAAACCCGACCGCCGCCGCGCCCATCGAAACGCCGTAGATCACGGTTTCCGCAACGCCTTCCCGTCCGAGCGCCCATTCGTTCCAGGCGGCGACGTCGTACCGTTCGAAAAGTCCGAGCCCGCAGCGCGCGCGGGACCCGTCGCCGTGCCCGCGCTGGCGGATGATCAGAAGGTTGTATCCGCGGCGGGCAAAGACGTCCGCCTGCACGACGAAATTGACCTCCGGATCCGTGCGGTAGCCGTGCACGAAGATCGCGGTTTTGCTGCTTCCGAGATCGTAATAGTCGCCCGAAAGCATGACCCCGTCCCGCGCAGTGGTCGAAACGCGTTCCTTTTTCAGCGTTTCGAGCCGGCTTCTTGATTCAAGCATGCGGTCGGCATAGCGATGAAACTGCATGCCGGGAGCGATCAGCCGTTCGAGGGGATCACCCGGCTTTGCCTGAAAGATCGTGCAGACGGCAACGATCGCCGGCGCGAAAACGAATATCGCGTAGCATCCGATCAAAGCCGCAGGGATCCAGAGCATACCGTCCTCCTCAGAATTTAATGGGTTCGACGCTTCCGATCGGGCTGATCCCGGTTTCGTCCGCGACGAAAAATCGCGCAAACGCGGCGTTCGGACCGGAAACGGAGACGATCGGCGCGCGCGGTTCGGAAAGCTTGAACGTCGCCGCGGATCCCGTAAGCGAATCCGTTCCGGCGGGGGAAAACGCGCGCTTGTTCGACGCTTTGAAAATCGCTTCCTTCCGCGTCCAGCAGGCGAGAAAGCCCTCGGCCGTTTCGGGATACGCGCTCAGCTCGGCGGCGGAAAAGCATTTTGCGCGAAGCTTATCGAGCTTTTCCGCGGCGGACCTATGGGAAAACCCTTCGAGCGTTTCCAGATCGACGCCGACCGGCGCGTTTGAGACCGCGACGCTGCAAAGCCCGTCCGCGTGCGAAAACGAAAACGGGAAGCGGTCGCACGACCATCCGCCGTTTTTTTGCCTGACAAAGCGGAGTTCGTCAGCGTCAAGCGAAAAACAATGCTTCGCGGCGCGCCGCAAAAGCGCCCAGTTTGCGATCCGCGCCTGCCGCATCGCAGGATCGGAGCAAGCGGCGATCTCGCGTTCCCGTTCCGGCGGCACGGGAAAAGCAAGCGAAAACCGATCGGCTTCGGCAAGATACACGTTCAGCACCGGACGCGCGTTCCACATCCGGTACACCGCTTCCTCCTGCAGGCTCTTTTTTTCGCCGAAGACGCATTCGTAGGCGAAATGCTCGCAGTTGTTGCGGATCATATGGTATCCGTTCGTGCCGAGGCGTTCCTTCGCAAGCCGCACCGTGCGATCCGGCGGGATGCGCTTTTTGCGCTCCGCGCGGTCGAGGATCGCGATCTCCGGGATGCGCCCCGTGCAGAACACGTCCATATCCGTCTCCACGACGAGAAACCGGTCCGGCGCGTCGGCGTATTGCGGCACGGGCGGAAGACCGAACGCAATGATCCTGTCATCGCCCGTATAGACCCCGTAATGGAAGATCGAACCGATCTGTACCCGCACCATATCGCCCGGAGCGGGTTCGCCGGGCTGCCATTTCATTTCAGTTTCGCCTCGATGAAGCTGACGACGTCGCCGAGCGTTTCAAAATCGGACGCGCCGATGTTGTCGAAGCGGATCCCCATCTCTTCCTCGATCGCAATGACCATATAAAGCATGCTCACGGAGGAGAAGCCGAGGTCCGCGACCAGCCGGGATTCCTCCGTGCAGGCCGCGACCTTGTCGCGGCTGCGGTCGTCCGCGGCGAGCAGGATCTCGCGGAGTTTTTCGATGATCTCAGTTCTGGACATTCTTGTACCTCACAATTTTCATCGCGGGAGACCGTTCGAAGTCGGTATCCCGGACGGTGATCCGGCTGACCTGCTGGAAGCCGGGCAGCGTGCGGTTGACCTTTTCAAGCTCGGCGACGGCATACGCCTTGCGCGCTTCGTCGTCCATGTCCGTGAGCTCGGTCGGACGCAGCACGACTTCGAGCGCGAGGATCGGCTCGCCCAATGCGCTGCGGGCTTCAAAGACCTGCGAATCCTGAATGAACGGGAGCGCATTGAAATGGACCTCGACCTCGGCAGGGGAGACGTTTTCGCCGTTCGGCAGAACGATGATCTCCTTGATGCGGCCGGTGA
>CAMYWS010000222.1 GCA_947302865.1 uncultured Clostridia bacterium | reverse complement strand
CGCTGATCCACGGCGACGCGCTGAGCTATTCGATCGCGGCGGCGTCGATCGTCGCGAAGGTCGAGCGTGACCGATACATGCGCGAGCAGGATGAAGTCTTTCCGATGTACGGCTTCGCGCAGAACAAGGGTTACGGCACGAAGCAACACATGGACGCGATCAGAGAATTCGGTCCGTGTCCGCTGCACCGTCGCTCGTTCATCAAAAACCTGCTATGACGACAGCGGAGATCGGGCAAACCGGCGAACGGCTTGCCGCGCGGTATTTACGGCGCAGCGGCTATCGCATCCTTGCGAAAAACTGGCGTTCCCACCGCCATGAGATCGACGTCATCGCGCGGGAACGGCGCACGGGCACGGTCGTGTTTGTCGAAGTCAAGACGCGGACGCCGGGAAGCTTCGGCCGTCCCGCGGACGCGGTGGACGCGAACAAGCGGCGCTTTCTGCGGCTCGCCGCGGAGAGTTGGCTTTTGCAGAACGGCGGCATGGAGCAACCCGCACGCTTCGACGTGATCGAAGTTTTGCTGCCCGAAAAGACGGTCAACCATATCGTAAACGCCTTTTAGCTTGCCCCGTGCGCACGGATATGGTATACTTATCAGAAACACGGAGATCGGAGGATCGGATCTTGCGAACGCTTTTCCGAATTTGGATCATTCTGCTTGCGGTCGTTTTGCTCGCAGGCTGTCTGGCGTGCAGCCGGTCAGACGCTAAAACCGGCGCCGGCGGCGAGACGATTGTTTTTGATTTTTCGGACGCGACAGACGGCGTTCCGAACGGCTGGCATGTGGAATCCTACGAAGGCGGATACCGCATCGCTTCGGAGGACGTCGCGTTCGGCTTTGAAACCGACGGCGAGGACGACTGCCGGCTCTGCCGCACGGTCGACGTGCAGCCGGGAACACGATATGTGTTTTCTGCGGACGTCCGCACGGAGAACGTGCGGGAAGGACAGGGCGCGACGCTTTCGATCGACAATTTTGCGATCGACGGCAGTTATATCTATTCCGAAGGACTGTTCGGCACGAACGACTGGACGCCGCTCGTGCTGGCGTTCCGCACCGCGAATTCGCAGGAAGCGGTCATGCTCGCGCTGCGGCTCGGCGGGTATTCCGCGGAATCGGACGGCGCCGTGTGGTTCAGAAACGTCCGCCTCGAACAGAGCGACAACGCTCCCGTGGCGTTCCAGAATCTTGCGCCGGATATGGATGCGGAAGACGAGGAAGACCGTACGACGGAGGACTACGAGAACGTCTTCACGGTGATCTTCTGGGCCGGCGCCATTGCGGCGATCGTGCTGCTGTTCGGCATTCGCCCGTGGGCAAACCGGATCGCGCATTCCGAAGAGCCGGTTCCGGGCAAGTATCAAAGATTCTGGATCCCCGTCGCGATCGGGCTGGTCGTGCGGTTTGTGCTCTGCGCGATCTATAAGGGACACGCAACGGACATGCTCTGCTGGCAGGGCTGGGGCGGCATGATCGCGACAAACGGACCGGCGGCGTTCTACGTCGGCAACTGGTGCGATTATCCGCCGGGATATATGCTTGTATGCGGACTTCTGTACCGCATCGCGTCGCTGTTCCCGGAAGGGGCGTTCCGGCTGTTCGTTTATATGGTCCCGGCATTCCTCTGCGACGTGCTCTCAGGCTTTCTGATCCTGAACCGCGCGAAGCGCTTTTCGCTCGGGGACAAGCCCGCGCTGCTTCTTGCGGGACTGATCGTATTGAATCCCGCGGCGGTGTTCCTGTCCGGCGCGTGGGGACAGATCGACTCGATCCTCACGACGCTGCTCATCGGCACATTCCTCGTTTTGAACATGAGCCGCGAAAAGCCGTACTACCGGCTGCTTGCGGGGCTTTTGTACGGGCTTGCGATCGTGATGAAGTGGCAGGCGCTGATCTTCGGACCGGTGCTTGCGCTGATGTACGTCATGACCGGCGTCGATCAGTACGGTACGAAGCGATTTGGTAAGCACGTGCTCTGGTCGTTCCTGGCGGTCTGCGGTGCGGTCGGCGTGCTGCTGCTGTTTTCCGCGCTGTTTCGGGGAGAGGGAATGGACCTCCTCTGGATGGTCGAACGCTTCCGAAGCGCGTCTGGCGGCTACGATTATGCTTCGATCGAGGCGTATAACTATATGACCCTGTTCGGCGGCAACTGGAACAAGGCGGGCAATGCGCTGTTCGGCAGCGTGAACGTCGGAGGGATGCTTCTGAAGACCAACGAGCTGTTCTCGAAGGTTGCCCTGCTTGTCGGCTTTTCGACGCTTATACTGCGCGCGTGGAACGAAATGCGCACGCGGAAGGACGATCAGCCGAATCACGCGTTTATCGAGCTTCTGACCGCCGCGGTCTTCTCAACGCTAATGTATCTCCTCGGATTCGTTGCAAAGAGCTTCGTCTCCGACAGCGCGTTTTTGAACGCGCTTTTCAGCGCGATCTCCGCATTCCCGCTTTACGGGATCGGGATGACCGGATTGTTCCTGTATATCATGAACCGTGAAAGAGACGGCAGATCGTTTGCGGACTGGGTCAAAGCGGGCGGCGTGACCGTGACCGGTTTCTTGACGCTGCTCATTGCGCTGGGCGTCTTTGGGCTGACGTTCCTGCTCGGCGCGATTATGAAGCTGTTCGGCGCGACGCTCAGCTGGCACGTCTTCGGCATGATCGGCATCCTCGGCGCGGGAGCGCTGACGGCGGCGCTGTTTGTCCTGTACTGGAACAGGCACAGAAAAGCCGGGTATTCGCTGTATACGAACCGCGGACTGATCTTTTTGCTCGCCGCCTGCTTCTGCGTATGGGTGTTCACATTCGGACACTATATGCACGAGCGTTACGTGTTCCCGGCGCTCATGCTGTTGCTCTTTGCGTACGCGTATGACCGCGACCCCGGAAAGCTTTCGGCGTTCTGCATGCTGACGGTCACGACGTTCATGAACGAGATGATGGCGATGTTCGTGGTATCCGAAGGAGCAAAGGACCTGATCCGCGGCGGCGCGATCCACAATCAGCTGATCGCGGTGATCTCGCT
>CAMYWS010000221.1 GCA_947302865.1 uncultured Clostridia bacterium | reverse complement strand
ACGGCGCGGCTCGAAGACGCGGATCGGTTCGGATTCCTCCTCCGATGCCGATGTGACCGGCGTTAGCGCGACGGGAATGACAACCTGATTCGGGCGCACGACGGGAATGACCTGCGTGCCTTCGGGCTTCGGTTCGGACGGATGCGAGGGTTCCGGCGATGTTCTGCGCACGACGGGAATGACCTGCGTGCCTTCGGGTTTCGGATCGGACGGATGCGAGGATTCCGGCGCTGTTCTGCGCACGACGGGAATGACCTGCGTGCCTTCGGGCTTCGGTTCGGACGGTTGCGAGGGTTCCGGCGCCGTTCTGCGCACGGCGGGAATGACCTGCGTGCCTTCGGGCTTCGGATCGGACGAATGCGAGGGTTCCGGCGACGTTCTGCGCACGACGGGGATCACGCGGGTGCCGTCGTCTTCGGCGCGGCGGACAGGTGTCTGCTGTCTGACGCCCGGTTTCCCGGTCTCTCCGCGCATGTTCTCCTCGAGCCGTTTTGCGTACAGCTCGCGGCGCGCTTTTGCCTCCTCCTCGGTCAGCTCGCCGTAGTTGCGAAGCTTGATCGGCGCGACATAGCCGAACTGCTCGGTCGGCGCGTCGGTGAAGAGCTGTTTCGGCGTGCGGCGTTTCGTGGAACGGAGCACACGCTCCATTTCGTCCTCGAATTCGCCGGGCAGTTTACTGCGGATACGGATCTCGACCGCGTACAGGATGATGCAGATGATCGCGCACAGGGCGGCGACGGACAGTCCGATGACGGTGGCCGTTCGCATGACGCCGGTGTATTTCGTGTCGATATCCTGCATGTATTCGTTCTGGGTGTATACGAGGACGGCGTCGTCCTTCCGGTCGGCAAGCTCCCTGAGTCCCGAGAGGTCGAGCCGCACGACGTCGGAACTGCATGCATCGCCCGCCGGGTCGAACGCCGTGACCTGAAAGCGAAGCTCGTTCACGCCGTCAAGCTGGTAGACCTGCATCAGATAGGTGTCGCCCGTGAGCAGCTCGCCGTAGGTCTTGACTTCGCCGAACAGCGTCAGCTCGCTGAGGACCGCGTTATGGATCTTGACGTCGCCGTTGTTTCGGATGATGAACTGGATCGAAGCGCAGAGCTTGCCGTCTTCGTTGTAATACGGGGACTGGAGCACGGCGGAAAGCGCGATGCGGACCGAATCCGGCTCCACGTACGGAACGACTTGATACTGCCCGGGGTCGTCGACGCGGATCTCCTCTCCGAAACAGTCGGTTGCCGTCACGTGGAAACGGACGGTACGCACGTAGTCGGATGAAACCGCGGGCTGAATGGTGCAGACGACGGTATAGTTCTCGTCGGGTCCGAGGGAAAACGGCTCCTCGATCAGCGTATTGATCTCGTCGAACACGCGGATATCGCTCACGGGACGGTTGCCGTGGTTGGTGATCATGACCGCAAACACGGTCCCTTTGATCGTCGCGGATCGAAGTTCCGTTTCGACCAGAAGATCGACCGATACATTCCCGACCGTCAGCAGATCCACAGCGGTCGTTTTCATCTCGCGGCGGCGGGAAAGGTACTCGATGCAGGGGCGGAACGTCATGTCCTCGGAACCCATCTTATATTCGGCTTCGACTGTCATCGACTCGCCGGACAGAAGCTCGCCCGACGGCAGCAGGATCGTCTGCATGCTCTGTTCCGGGTCATAGAGCCGGATGCCCGTGATGTCGAATGCGGTATCGTTCGAGATGGTATACGAGACGACGAAGGGTTCGTCCGTACGTACGTATGATTCCGCGCAGCTTGCGGTGACCGTAAGCTCCGGGATCACGAAGTGTTCGAGCGTGATCGACGCGGTCGTTTCACGCGGATAGGTTAAAAACGTTGCTTCCCCGGTCTCCTCATTGATCTGCGTTTCAAGCTCGTTCCACCGGAGCCGGTAGACGATCTCGCAGTCGAGCTGATCCTCCCTGACGGGTACGTCGGTCAGATGAAACTCCTTGGAGCTGCCGGCAAGAACGGTGAACGAATCGCCGCCGATGTCCTTTTCGTCGTCCTCGTAACCGCCGAACAGCTTTGCGCCATGCAGAGTGTAATCCTTGCTGCCGGTGTTGCGGATCGTGAAGAGCAGGTCCGGGATCGTTCCCTCGCCTTCCAGTTCGGGCGTCGGATCGCAGGTGATCGTGAGCGTGATCGGATGCTCGCCTTCGGCCGTGCCGTGCGCAGGGAAAGAAAGCCCTGTCAAAAACAGCGCGGCAAGCAGAATCCAGGTCGCGATACGCTTCATGTGTTTCTCCCGAAAAAGTCAGTTCTGTGCGGTCAGCGGAAAGCCGAAATAGCCCTCAGAGATCATTGTCGCGCTGATGCGTCCCTCCGTGCGGTCACTGAGCGCTTTCAAAAACGCGTCGGACTCTGCGGAACGGCAGCGGAACGCGCAGGTGATCTCCGCGCCGTAGTCGGTCGATTCGATCACGCCGAACCGTTCGAATACGCCGAAGACGGCGTTCCGGTACGGATACGGCATCACGATGCGGAACGTTGTGCACGGCTCCATCGAAACAAGCCCGGCGGCCTCGACCGCGTCCGACGCGGAGCGCGTATACGCCCGCACAAGCCCGCCTGCGCCGAGCAGGATCCCGCCGAAATAGCGTGTGGAAACGACCAGCAGGTCATATACGTCGCGCTTGACGAGCACCTCCATCATCGGCAGTCCCGCCGTGCCCTGCGGTTCTCCGTCGTCGGAAAACCGTGCGGCGCCGCTTTTCATCCGGTACGCGAAACAATTGTGCGTCGCGTCCCAATGCTGTTTGCGGATGCGTTCGAGGATCGAAAGCGCTTCCTTTTCGTCCGTCACCGGAAAACAGCGCCCGATAAAGCGCGAGCGATTGACGATGTATTCGGTTTCCGACGCCGCGGCGACGGTTCGGAACGGCTTCAGTTCGGACGGTTCCAAAGGCGTGTATTTCTCCGTACAGATTTTCTATCGTATTATAGCAAACTCCGCAGCCGTTTGCAAGCGATGCCGGAATCGTTCACAGAACCGATGCAATTCGGACGAAAA
>CAMYWS010000220.1 GCA_947302865.1 uncultured Clostridia bacterium | reverse complement strand
GAGCGCGACCGCCTTGCCCGCGATGACGTGCATCAGAGGACCGCCCTGGATGCCCGGGAAGATCGCCTTGTTGAAGTTGAACTTGTCCGCCGCTTCCTGGTTCGCGAGGATCAGACCGCCGCGCGGACCGCGCAGGGTCTTGTGCGTGGTGGTGGTGACGACGTCCGCATAGGGGAAGGGAGAGGGATGCTCGCCCGCCGCCACGAGACCCGCGATGTGCGCCATGTCAACCATCAGGACCGCGCCGACTTCGTCGCAGATCTCACGGAACTTCGGGAAGTCGATCGTGCGGCAGTACGCGCTTGCGCCCGCGACGATCAGCTTCGGACGGAACTCCAGCGCCTTTTTGCGAACGTCCTCGTAGTCGATGACGCCGTGCTCGTCCACGCCGTAGGAAACGCAGTTGTAATATTTGCCGGACATATTGACCGGGCTGCCGTGGGTGAGGTGACCGCCGTTAGAAAGGTCCATGCCCATGAACGTGTCGCCCGGGTTCAGCACCGCAAAGAACACCGCCATGTTCGCCTGTGCGCCGGAATGCGGCTGCACGTTTGCGTAATCGCAGCCGAACAGCTTCTTTGCGCGCTCGATCGCGAGATTCTCCACGACGTCCACGAACTGGCAGCCGCCGTAATAACGCTTGCCGGGATAGCCCTCCGCGTACTTGTTGGTGAGCACGCTTCCCATCGCCATGAGCACCGCTTCCGAAACGATGTTCTCGGATGCGATCAGCTCGAGATTGCCGCGCTGACGGTTCAGCTCGTCCTGCATTGCCGCGCCGATCTCGGGATCATACGCCAAAAGCTGTTTCAATGCCTCGTTTACCATGTGTGTTCCTCCTGTAAATCTGTTGTTTATGATGCTTTTTATGACGCAAAATGCGCCCTTTCCGCTATGCTAAATGTAACGCGAACACGCGCCGGTGTCAACCCCTTCGGGGGGTATATTATCTGGTGATCCGGTCGTACAGCGCGAACGCTTTTCTGAGCACGTCCGCGTGGTCGAACGCAAGCGAAACGCCCTCCGGAAAGACGAGATCATCGCCTTCGCGCGCGATCGTGATCCACGCCGCGTCCGCCGCGTCGTCGCCCGCCTGAAAGTGTACGTCCTCACGCTTCACAGGAACGAGAAACGCGTCCGAAACGATCCAGCCGCGCGGGTCGCGCCCGGGCTTACTGAACAGCCCGATCTCATGGATATCGTCGACCGTGTATCCGGTCACGTTCGTTTCCTCTGAGAGCTCCCGCAGCGCGCCTTCCGCCGCGCTTTCGCCCGGCTCCACAAACCCGCCGGGCAGCGCCCAGCAGCCGAGGTACGGGTGACCCTTGCGGCGGATCATCAGCACGTCTTTCCCTTCGCTCAGCAGCACGATATCCGCCGTCAGATACGGCGCGGGATAGTGCTTGTCCCGGTATGCCGCCAAAAATTCCTGCTCCGTCAATCCGTTGCCGTCCCGTACTTCCATTTGCAATACCTCCATGCGTCTTATCTATCCATTATACTGCGAAATGCGCGCCGCGTCCATCTCTTTTTCCATATGCACAAAACGGAAGAAACGGATTGAAACCGCAGTCTGCATATGATATAATTAACTTTACGAGCGATATTTTCCGAAAGGAGAAACGATATGAATATGAAGCGACTGCTTGTGTTCCTGCTTGCGGCATTTTTGCTGCTGCCGATGGGCATTCTGCGCCTGCCGGAAGGAACGAGCGCCGACGCGGAGGAGGATATCTGGGAACAGATCGAACGGTATGAAGACGAACGGCTGGAAGCGCAGGGCGTGACTGCCGCAAACGCGACCGCATTGCATTACGGTGTCATGGCGGACGGAGTCGTTGCGCTCGTTGAAGCGCACGGCAGCTATGCGCCGGGTACGCTCTTCCGCAACGGTGAGAGCGTGTTCTGGCACGACACGGACGACATGGGACACGGTTGGGTGCCGAACGCGAGGCAAAAGCAGCGCGCCAATCCGACCGGCAGGACCCCCGAGGAGGCCGCCTCGGTCGAAACCGTTTCGTACGCGAGCCGCGGCGGTTATCCGTATTCCTCGGATGTCGCGGTCATCGGTCCGTACTACGGTGTGGATTCGAGCTTCTCGGACCAATATAAGAACGAGGGCAATTCGATCGCGCAGACAACCGGCGGCGTATGCCGGATCTATTCCGGAGCCGCGGCGACGATCGACGCGGTCGCGCATGAGCTCGAGATCTGCGGGACCGTCATCTTCGACTCGCACGGAACAACTGACTATCAAAGCGGCAATGATTATACCTCCCGTGCAAACTCATCTTATCTCTGCCTCACAAGCGATAAAGGAATTACGGCTGAGGATACTGCAATAGTGCAGGGTCCGTACGGCAGATATCAACACGCGTACAAAAGCGGCGGATCTGCTTATGTCGACGGCACGGCGATCAACAACCACATGAAAGAGACCGCGCCGAACAGCTTTTTGTGGATGGCGATCTGCCTCGGCATGGCGACCGACGGCATGGAAGCGCCGCTGCGCGATATGGGCGTCGAAGTCGTTTACGGCTATTCCCAGTCCGTCACCTTTGCAGGCGACTACCGATGGGAGCCGCTTTTCTGGAACAAAATGAAGGACGGCGCCGACGTCGCGGAAGCGATCGCCTACATGAAGCAGCAGGGCGGTTACAGAGATCCTTATGAGAGCCAGTATCCCGCCTTCCCGATCATCGCCTCCTCCGAGGACGACTATCCCGGACAGGGCAACGTCGATGCGCGGCAGCAGGTGTATTCCTCCTGGACGCTGTTTTCGCAGTTCAACGTCACAGCGATCGCAAACGACACGAGCCTCGGCACGGTCGAGACCTCCGGCACGACGATCATCGCCAGACCGAAGACCGGCAGCATGGTTACGGGATATGAAGTGCTCTCCGGTTCGGCGTCGGTCACACAGAACGGCGACGGGCTTTCAAAGACGCTGTTCTCGGTCCGTGCGGAAAGCGACTGCACGATCCGCATCGATTTTGCGAGGCGGACGCCTGCGACATTCACGTTCGTCACGCCCG
>CAMYWS010000219.1 GCA_947302865.1 uncultured Clostridia bacterium | reverse complement strand
ACCAGCCCCGCCGCGTGCAGTGCAGGGCGGTCGATGCGTTCGCTGCGCGCTCCGTACAGCCAGTCGCCGAGCAGCGGACAGCCGGCGTACGCCATGTGGACGCGAAGCTGATGCGTTCTGCCCGTGTGCGGGATGAGACGTACAAGCGACATGCCGCCGAACGTCTGTATGACCTCGCACTCGCTCGATGCCGCCTGCCCGTCGGAACGCACCGTGCGCACAAGCTTCGAGCCGTCCGCAAAGCCGATCGGCGCGTCGATGGTAAAGCGCCGTTCCCTCGGCGCGCCGCACACGATCGCAAGATACGTCTTTTGAAAGCGTCCTTCGTGCTGCATGGTCTTCATCCGCGCGTGAACGTACCCGCTCTTTGCAACGGTCAGAAGCCCCGTCGTGCCCTTGTCGAGACGGCTGACCGGATGCGGGTTGTCCGTACCCGCTAAGTACGCCGCAAGCGCGTTTTCGACCGTGGGTTCCTCCGGATCGCGCGCCGGATGCACGCTCATGTTTGCGGGTTTATTCACCGCAAGCAGCCATTCGTCCTCATACGCGATCGAAAGCGGATACGGGATCGGCGCGATCGGGTGCTTTTCGGAATCGGACGGGTCGAACGCGACCGTATCGCCGGCATGCACTTTCGCCGTCGTATAGACGGACGCGCCGTTCAGCGTCAGCGCGCCGGGACGGCGCTTGAGTCTCGAAAGATACGACTCCGACACGTCGTACACGTCCCGCAAAACGTCCTGTACACGCAGGTTTTCCTGTTCGGTTGTTACGATCGTACAAAGCATGTTCATGGTTGTATTATACCTTATTTGCCGGCGTTCGGCAAGCGGTCCGATCCGTTGTACTTCCGTTCCGCAGCGATCTTTCTGAGTTTTTCCGCCTGCGCAAAGAAAGCGTTTGCCATCTCCTCGTTCGTCATCGTCCGTTCGTCTCCCGGCGCACGTTCCGCGTTCTGTTCGGCATGCTCCGTGTTTTGCCGCAAAACGGGCTTCTGTCCCGACATCAGCTTGTCGACGAGATGTTTTGCGACGTCCTGCGGTACGGTATAGTCCCTGTGCTGTTTGCCTTTCGGAAGCTGCTCCGAAAGTTCATAAAGGTCCCAGACCGGCCCGTATCGTCCGTTCCGTTCCCGCGTAAAGCCCTTCCGTTCCAGCTGTTTCAGGATGTCATGCACTTCACCGGGCGTCATGCCAAGCTCGCGCGACAGTACAAACGCCGAAAACTCCCAGTTGTCTGTTCTGGAAAGCATCACCGTATACAGTCCGAGTTCTTCAAGCGTTAAAAATCCGCTTCGGAGAACGTCGATTCTGATCATTGCGAACGGCGATTTGTTTTGTGTTCTATGAATCATTTTTACTGCCTCCGAAATCATTATGGCACAAAAACCCGGTACAGTTTTCCCGGAATTTTGACATAATTCAAACGGAACCTGTTTCCCGCCCGCATCGGACTTAAGATCCTTCGCGGCTTCGTTTCTCAGAATGACAGAATGCTGCAGATTTGACTCATATAAGAATATCGATTTTAAGCAGATTGATTCTTCTGACAAAATATCCATATCAATAGATCTATATCAATCGTTCTTCTTAAGATTATCTATATATAAATAAATCGCTTTTCTTAAGAATATCTATATATAAATAAATCGATTTTTCTTAAGTATATCTATATATTAATAAATCGATTTTCTTAAGTATATCCATATTTCGGTTTCGTTAAGAACATCGATCCGATTCGGAACCGTATTTTTCCGTTCTTTGCGTAATCCCGTTCATTTACCCTGATACGAACATTGAAATCGGACAAAATTCCGGGAAAACTGTCCGATGTTTTTATGCTATGCTCTGTGTGTCGGGATAGGAAGGAGATGAAAATGAACGACAATAGCAACGAAACGAGTCTGCGCGGACAGTTCGTGCAGATGGTAAAAGACCAGGTCGGAAAGGGCGTATACGTCTGGGGAGGCAACGGCGAGATCCTCGACGATCTTACATACGCGCTCGCGTTCGTGGAACGGCATGAAACGAGCGACGGGAACAAGCGGCGTGTGTACACGCTTCTTGCAAAGCGCATGTCGGAACATGTCCGTCCGATCCGCGCATTCGACTGTTCCGGACTTGTGTACTGGGCGCTGCACGCGCTCGGTCTGCAGGAATCCGACGTGTCGAGCAGGGGGTTGTACGCGCTGTGCCGGCCGATCAAGGAGAAGGAGCTCATTCCCGGGGACCTTGTGTTCCGTCACGACGGAACACAGATCGTGCACGTCGGGGTGTGCGTCGGCACGGAACAGGTGGAATGCAAAGGACGCGACGTCGGCGTAGTGCAAAACAGGCGCAAAATCGGCTACTGGAACCGGTTCGGTCGGTGGAAAGCGTTCGAAACGGAAAACGCGTATGTTCTGATCAAAGGCGGCTCGGTCCGCGTCCGCGAAGGCGACGGCACGACGACGCGCTGCATCGGCATTGCGCACAAAGGCGACCGGTATCCACTTCTGGGAACCGCGCCGTCCGGGTGGTACCGGATCGCGTGGAACGGCCGCACGGCGTACATCACGAACAAGCCGCGGTATACGGAGGTGCGCCATGGCTGAACGAACGATCGCAGAGATCCTTGAGGCGCTTGCCCGGATCGAAACGAATGTGAAGACGATCGCGAAAAACGGCGCCGACCACGAGGCGCGCATCCGCGAACTGGAGCAAAGGAACGGAAAGCGTTTCGACGCGCTCGTGTTTGCCGCAGTCTCCGCCGCGATCGTCGGCGTGATCGGCTACGCGGTCGGAAAACTGTTTTGAGAAAGGAGAAACGATATGGTCATGCAAAGCCGAAACAAAAGCGTGCTCTTCTGGATCGGACTGGTCGCAGCGGTCTATGAGGCTGTCGTGAACAGTCTTGTCGGCGCGGGCGTTGCAATGCACCCGGTCGTCGGCGCGATCGGTGTCGCGCTCGCGACGGTGCTGATCTACTGCAACGGCAACAACCCGAGTCTGAAGCAGTACTGACGCAAAAAGGAGGACGGTTCCTTCCCCGTCCTCCCG
>CAMYWS010000218.1 GCA_947302865.1 uncultured Clostridia bacterium | reverse complement strand
GGACGGATATACAGCGACGCGCCGGGATCGGACGGGATCCAGTCCTTGTCGAGCAGGACGAGCTCCTTCAAGCTCTCCACGCAGAAATCGATGTCCACCTCGGGAATGCAAAGACGCTGGTTTGAAAGATTCAGGCGTTTGAAGTTCTCCTCCGGACGGAACAGCAGGATTCTGCCGTCCTCTGAGCGGTACGCCTTCATACCCTCGAACGTTTCCTGCGCATAATGCAAAACCGTGGAAGCCGGGCTGATGGAGATCGGTCCGAACGGAACGATCTTTGCGTCGTGCCAACCCTGACCCCGATCCCACTGCATGACGAGCATGTGATCGGTGAACACGCAGCCGAAGCCGAGTTTCTGTCCTTTGACCGGTTTTTCTTTTGGATGCTCAGTTTTGATGATGGTTAAGCCTTCCATTGTGATTCTCCCTCTTTCTGAATTTTTATTGTGTTCCGCACGTGAATGCGGTATAATCCGAATATCGGAGGTGACAGTTATGCCTTATGGAAACAACGCGCTGTCGGTGCGCATCGCGGACCGGCTCAGTGAAATGATCGTGCACGGACGGTTCGCCCCGGGCGACAAGCTGCCGAATGAACCCGCGCTTGCCGAGGAACTCAACATCAGCCGCACGACGCTGCGAGAAGCGCTCCGCATCCTCTCTACGCGCGGGCTTGTCGAGGTGCGCCGCGGCGTCGGCACGTTTGTCACCGAAAGCCGCAACATCCACGCCGACTACGACGTGCTGAAGATCCAGAACACGAACGTGAACACGAAGGATCTTTACGAGATGCGCCTCATGTTCGAACCGCAGGCGGCGTATTACGCCTGCCTTCGCGCAAGCAATGAGGAACTCGGCGAGATCTTCCGCTACTGTGAACTGAACGAGCAGATGATCCGCTCCGCCGATCCGCAGTGGGACGAAACCGAGCAGAAATTCCACAACTCGATCGCGTCCGCCACGCACAACCCGTTCATCACGGCGCTGCTGCCGATCTTCAACCGCGCCATCCACCACGGCATCCTGCTCGCGAACGAAGCGCCGGAGGTGGCGGAAATGACGCTGCACGATCACCGTCTTCTGGTGCAATATTTACGCGACCGCAATCCCGAAGGCGCGAAGACCGCGATGCAGCTGCATATCATCAACACGATGCGCGCGTTCCGTATCCCGCTCGATTAGTAAACGAGCAGATCCTCCGCGACTTCGACCCTGAACGGAAGCAGATCCAGGATCTGCTTTTTTACGTCCACGCCCTTGCGGACTTCGGTCAATACAAGCCCGTTTTCGCCGAGTTTGAACACGCAGCGTTCGGTCACGTAGGTGACCTCCTGCTTGTTTTCGTGCGCGTTCTGCGCGGAGAAGCTGAGCGCCGTGACGTGCTCCGCAAACTTCAGGAACTTGCCTTCCCTGACGATTTTCAAGCCCTCTTCGCCGTCCTCGATCTCCAGTCCGCCCGCCGAGAACGTCGTGCAGAATACGACCTTGTGCGTAAACTGCGTGATATTGATGAAACCGCCGATGCCGGAAAGCTTTTTCGGGTGATAGTGCCCGTTGACGTTCCCCTCGCCGTCAATCTCCAGCGCGCCGATAAAACAGATATCGAGTCCGCCGCCGTCGTACAGGTCGAACTGTTCGGCGGTGGTGCAGCACGCCTGCGCGCCCATCGCCGCGCCGAACGCGAATCCGCCCGCTGGCAGGCCCTTCATGGAACCGGCTTCTACCGTCAGCGCGACTTTACTGAGCAATCCGCTCTTTGCCGCTTCGACCGCGACGAATTCCGGCGCGCCGACGCCGATGTTCACGACGTGACCGGGCTTCAGTTCCTTTGCCGCGCGCTTTGCGATCAGCTGCTTTGCAAGATCCTTCGGATCGTCCTTCGCGTTGTTTTTGACGTATGCTTCAAGCTCCTCGTCGGTCATGGGCACGTCGCCCGCGTAGCGCGGATCGGTGCCCTTGATGCCCTGGATCTGGTCCTGTTCGGGGCACACGCAGATGTAGTCCACGAGCACCGACGGGATCACGATCTCGGTCGGTCTTCTCGGTGTGTCGAGCTTGCGCCTGACCTGCACGATGACCTTGCCGCCGAGGCGCTTCACGAGCTGCGCGATACTCAAAGCGTCGCCGATGACCGGTTCGTCTTCCCACGAAATGTTGCCGTACGCGTCCGCGCTCGAGCCCTTTAACAGCGCGACGTCTGGACGCGGGGTCGCGTACTTGAGCCGCCGCTTGCCGTCGATGACGATCTCTTCGACCAGCTCCTGCTTCGACTGTTCGTTCAGCTGATAGCCCTTATACTTCGGGTCGACAAACAGGTTCAATCCCGCGTCGGAGATGTAGTACGGATGCCCCGCCGCGCCTGCGCGCACCGCGTGCGACATGACGCCGAACGGGAGGTTGTACGCTTCGACCTTGTTTTCGAGGATCATCTTTGCCGTGTCGGGCATGGAGCCGTAGTGCGACATGATGACGGTCTTTACGCCGCCGAGCGGGACGATCTTCTCGCACGGCTGACCGGGAAGCCATCCGCCGAGACCCGCCGTGCAGTACAGGGTGAGGTCTTTCGGGTGTCCTTCCGCTTCAAAGCGCTCGTTCAGCGCAATCGAAAGCTGTTCGGCATTGTTCATGCCCAAAAAGTTATTGTAGATCAGGCAGTCTCCGTCCCGGATCAACTTGACTGCCTCCGCGGCAGAAATAAACTGTGCCATATTGGGTTCTCCTGTCGTTTGGATTAGGAAGGGCTCTTTGACGGAAACCGTCAAAAAGCCCTTCGGCTTATGCGGTTATTCGATGCAGGATGCGCCGCGCAGAAGCGCTTCGCGGTTCAACGGGATCAGCTTGGCTTTCTTTTCACCGAGCTTTTCAAGGAGCGCCGCAAGGACGGTCTCGATCTCGACGCACTTGGACTTGCCGAGATACGCGCCGAGCATGATCATGTTGCTGACCTTGCTGTTGCCGAGCTCCGCCGCGATCTCCGTACAGGGTACATAGTACGCGTTCACGTCGGTGCGCTTGACCTTGATGTCGATCATGGAGCTGTTGACGAAGATCGAAC
>CAMYWS010000217.1 GCA_947302865.1 uncultured Clostridia bacterium | reverse complement strand
AGGTCTTGTAGCGCGCGTTGTGGATGTTCTTCA
Source organism: uncultured Clostridia bacterium (assembly GCA_947302865.1). The sequence goes on along the minus strand of CAMYWS010000217.1, from coordinate 3,030 downwards.
TCTCCTCCTCGGGGAAGACCGTGTCCGGCGTCACGATGCCCGCCTCCAGCGAGCCCACGCCGGTGAACGGCTTGAACGTGGATCCGGGCGCGTAAAGACCCTGGATCGCGCGGTTCAACATCGGCGTCTGCGGGTCTTCCTGCATTGCTTCAAACGCTTCGGTGCCGACGGCGCCGCGGCTGAACGCTTCGGCGTCGTAATCCGGGAAGGAATACAGCGCTTCGACCGCGCCGGTCTTCGGGTTCATGACGATCACCGTGCCGGAGATGTTGTCCGTATAGACGACGGTCTTCACGACCTCTTCCACGCGCTGCTGCATCTTGATGTCCAGCGTCAGGTGCAGGTCCTGTCCGTCCTTTGCGGGGTTGTTGTACAGCGTCTGGCGGTTCGTGCCGTCGATTCCCTGGATGTACGCATAGCCGCCCTTCTCGCCGCGGAGCAGATCTTCATACTCCTGTTCGAGTCCGACATATCCCATCCAGCTGTCCTTTTCGTATACCCAGATGTCGTCGTCCGAGATGAGACCGGACGGCTCGGCTACGGTCTCGCCGCGACGGCGCTTTTCGATCTCCTTCCACGTCGCCTCCCACATGACGGACGCAAACCCCAGAAGGTGGGACGCGCTCCGTCCGTACGGATACGCGCGGAAGCGCGTGGACGTCATGGCGCCGTTTCGGTCGATGCCGATGCCGGTGATCGAAAGCAGCTTTTCCTCGAGCGTGTCGTCCATCTGATCGGGATAGAGCTTTGCGATAACGGCGGAGGAGTTGGTGCTGTAGATCGCCTTTTTCACAATGTCCTCGTATTCCTCCTGCGGCGTGCCGGAGGGCTTTAAGACCGGGATCGAAAGGATCTGCTTCAGGACCGCTTCCTTTTCCTCCGCAGGGATCTGGTTCGGGACGCAGAAGACCGTGACGGGCGAAAGGTTTTTCACGAGCAGCTCGCCATTGCAGTCGAAGATCTCGCCGCGCTTCGGGTAGTTGACGCCGACCAGCAGCTTGTCCCCCCATTCCATCGTCGGGAAGATCAGCGCCGGCGTCCATTGAATGCCCCAGCGTCCGTTCTCGTACAGCGCGTTGATCGTGTAATCATTGACCATCTCGCCGAGCGAGGTATCGTACGTCATCTGAAAATCGACCGAGCTCGTGATCGACGCGTCGGACACGGTTCGTACAATATAACTGATCTCATGAAGACCGACCGCGTCGAAGATCTGCTGGTACTTTTCGGCAAACTCCTTTGCGGAGATCATCGGATCGCCCGTCTTCGTGTTGCTGCCGGACGTGTTCTTGACCGAATCGCTGAGCAGGTCGTAGGCCGCGCCGTAGCTGCCTTCCGCGATGTATTCGATGAACGCAAGACAGACGTCGCTGCCGTTTCCGTGCGACGTCGTACAGCCGAGCGGCAGCATGGCGCCGATCAGCATAAACAGGATCAGAATAAAGCACATCCCTTTTTTCATTTCGTATGAACCTCGGGGTTATAAATTTCCGTTTAGCATTATAACAGATGAAATGCAATTTGTGTGACTTTTTTGTCATCGTTTTCAAAAAAGACGCTTTTCCGTCGCATTTTCGTCATACGATGGACCATGAACATCGTGATCCTGTTTCTGTTGCTCGCCGGGATCGGCGTTTCGCTGTGTTCGGGAACCGCGGACGGCGTGCTCTCCGCGCTGCAAAGCGGCACGTCCGACGCAATCAATACCGTTCTGCGGCTCTCCGGCGCATACCTTCTCTGGATGGGGCTTATGAACGTCGCCGAAAAAGCCGGGCTGATCCGCTCGCTTTCCCGGCTTCTCTCGCCCGCGCTTTCGCTGCTGTTTCCGCACGCGGGCGGCGCGAAGGAGGCGATCTCTTTAAACCTTGCCGCAAACATGCTCGGTATGGGCAACGCCGCGACGCCGTACGGACTTCGCGCCATGCGGCTTCTGAACGGATCGAACCCGCGTCCCGGCGTTGCGACGAACGAAATGTGCGCGCTGCTTGTCGTCAACGCTTCGTGCCTTGAGCTGTTTCCCGCAACGCTGATAGGACTTCGGGCAAGCTGCGGCTCCGCGCGTCCCTCCGCCGTTGTGCTGCCGACGCTTCTCTCCTCCCTTGCGGCAACGTTCGTCGCCGTCGTGCTCTGCCTTGTCTTTACACGCCCATGCCGGTCGCGATCCTGATCCTGTTTTTGCTGCTGTATGCCGCCCTCAGGCGCGTAAACGTCTTTCAGGCGTTCTGCGATGGCGCGGCGCAGGCGATCCCGCTGATGAAGACGATCCTGCCGACGCTCGCGGTCTTTTCGGCGGCGATGGCGCTGTTTCGCGCAAGCGGCGCGTTTGATCTGCTTTCCTCGTTCCTGTCCCCCGCGCTCAGTACGCTCGGCGTCGATCCCGCGCTCGTGCCTTTGCTTGTCGTACGCCCGTTTTCCGGCAGCGCCGCGCTTGCCGCGCTCACTGACGTCTTCAGCGAGTACGGTCCCGATTCACGGGTCGGGCTCACCGCAAGCGTGCTCCTCGGCTCTTCGGAAACGATCTTTTATACGCTCGCGCTGTACTTCGGCAGCGTCGGAATCAGAAAAACGCGCTTTGCCGTGCCCGCGGCGCTTCTTTCCCTTTTCACCTCGGTCGTCACCGGGCTCCTCTTTTCGTCCCTGTTCTTCAATTGACTCCGGTCGATCCGCGCGGCTTTGCTGCAATTCATTCGCAGGGCAGATCGCTCTGTCCCGCTCCGCTGTTGCGAAACCGGGCGGAGCGTCGGGGCGCCTCCTGCGATCTGTTTGCACGGATTTTAAGCGCTTTGCCGTATGAATGGTACAGGATCCTTTACAGCAGATCGTTTGCGCCTTGCGGCATGTGAAGATTGCATGGACAGACGAAAAAAGATGTGCTATGATATATTTGAAAATATCGAGTTTTGCGGAGGCAAGTATGCTGATCGACAACCGAATCCTCGTCGGAAAGGGCGAGACCGAAGCGTTTATCCTTCCCGAAATGGCAAACCGCCACGGCATGATCGCCGGCGCGACCGGCACGGGCAAGACCAT
>CAMYWS010000216.1 GCA_947302865.1 uncultured Clostridia bacterium | reverse complement strand
GCGGATACTTTGATGCCATCACGGCCTGTATCTCCGGTCTCGGCAGAATCGAAGCCGTTCAGAAGATTTACGTTTCCCACAGCAAAGCGGCGATCCTTGCGCTTGCGCCGGCAGGCGAGAGCGATGAAGCGGCAGCGGCCAGAGTCGCGGCGCTGATCGACGCGATCTACGTGCAGGAGCGCACGGAAGATACCGACGCACAGTGCATTGCGGCAAAGGCGGCATGGGACGCGCTGACCGACGCGCAGAAGGAGCTCGTCGAGGGTGAGGAAGCCGACCCCGATTACTTCGGCAGAGACACCGGCGACGCAAAGCTGGACGACCCGAGAAACGCGGACGAGATCGGCGAAAACGAGCTGCTCGTGGTGAGTTTCGGCACGTCGTTCAACGAGAGCCGCGCCATGGATATCGGCGGCATTGAGGCTGCGCTGCAGGCAGCGTATCCCGACTGGTCGGTGCGCAGAGCGTTCACCGCGCAGATCATCATCAACCATGTGCAGGCGCGCGACAATGAATGGATCGACAACATGGACCAGGCGCTTGAACGTGCTGTGACAAACGGCGTCAAGAATCTCGTCATTCAGCCGACGCATCTGATGCACGGCGCGGAATACGACGAACTTGTCGCGGCAGTGAACGCATACGCGGATCAGTTTGAGACCGTGACCGTTGCAGAGCCGCTTTTGGGTGAAGTCGGCGCGGACGCAACCGTCACCAACAATGACAAGGAGCGCGTCGCAAAGGCTGTCACGGCGGCGGCAGTTGCAGAGGCGGGCTATGAGAGCATCGAAGACGCGGAAGCGGACGGCGTTGCGTTCGTGCTCATGGGACACGGCACCGCGCACAAGGCAAAGGTCACCTATTCCCAGATGCAGACCATGATGAACGGCCTCGGCTACAAGAACGTGTTCATCGGCACTGTGGAAGGCGAGCCGGAAGAGACCGCGTGTGAGAACATCATCGAAGCGGTCCATACGGCGGGCTATGACAAGGTCATCCTTCGTCCGCTGATGGTCGTTGCAGGCGATCACGCCAACAACGATATGGCGGATCCGGAGGATCCGGAATCCTGGCTCAGACAGTTCACCGATGCGGGTCTGTTCTTTGAGGTCAAGACGCAGATTGCTGGCCTCGGCAGCATTGAAGCGGTACAGGCAATCTACGTCGAGCACAGCGGCGCGGCGATCGCGGCAGCGGCTCCCGCAAAGAGCGCAGAGACGGCTCCGGCGACCGGCGTGCTTGCGGACGGCGTATACGACGCCGAATTCAAGACGGACAGCAGCATGTTCCACGTCAACGAGGCAAACAACGGTCTCGGTGTTCTGACAGTCAGGGACGGGAAGATGTTCATTCATGTCAGTCTCGTCTCGAAGTCGATTCTGAATCTGTATGTCGGACTTGCGGCGGATGCGCAGAAGGACGGCGCGGTGCTGCTTGAGCCGACGGTCGATACCGTCACGTATGACGACGGCACGAGCGAGGAAGTCTACGGTTTCGACATTCCGGTTTCAGTCATCGGCGAGGAATTTGATCTGGCGATCATCGGCAAGTCGGGCAAGTGGTACGATCATAAAGTCATGGTCTTAAACCCCGTTCCGCAGAACTGACGCTTGCGGCGTGATTGAAATTCGTGTAAAATAAAGAAATGACGGCGGCATGGCAAGCCCCGGAGCAGTGCCGCGCCGCCGTTTTGATTCGGAGGAAGTTTTTATGAAAAAGAGGATCATCATTGCCGCGCTTGCGCTCATTCTGCTCTTTGCAGCACTCGGCTGTGGATGGAAAGCGCTGCCGGGGGCAGGTACGTATCTCATCGACATTACGCTCGAAGGCGGCACCGGCAAGGCAAAGATCGCGTCGCCCGCGGAGCTGGTCGTTTTCGGTGACGGAACCGCGTCGCTGGTGGTGATCTGGAGCAGCGACAGGTACGACTACATGCTTGTGGACGGAGAACGCTATGAACCCGTGATCCGGGACGGTCATTCAACGTTTGTGATCCCGGTCAAAACGCTCGACAAGCCGCTGACGGTGATCGCGGACACCACGGCGATGAGCACCCCGCACGAGATCGAATACACGATCACGTTCGATACTTCGTCGCTGAAAAACGCGTCATGAGTACGCGCCGAACGGTAAAATATCTTGCGCTGATCCTCAGCGCTGCTTTTTGTATTCTATGTTTTGCATGCGGGACAAAAACGGCGGAAAAACACCCCGAAGGGCCCGCGTGGGAGACGCTTTCCGTGCTTTCCGAAACACCCGTGCGATACGCGACCGAGTTTTCGATCACGCAGTATACGGACGGTTACGAGATGATCGAGATCCCCGCGACGGGCAGACTGCTGCTTGTGCCCGAAGGGCAGAATGCGCCTGCGGGACTGCCGGAGGACGTAACGGTACTGTATCGCCCGATCGACCGGATCTATCTTGCCGCGACGAGCGCGATGGACTTTTTCCGCGCGCTGGACGGCATTTCCGCCGTGCGGCTTTCCGGCACGAAGGCGGACGGCTGGACGATCCCGGAAGCGCAGGAAGCGATGGGACGCGGCGACATGCTGTTTGCGGGCAAGTACAGCGCGCCGGATTACGAGCTGATCCTCAAGGAAAACTGCGATCTCGCGATCGAATCGACGATGATCTACCATTCGCCCGCGATCACTGAAAAGCTTGCGGACTACGGCGTTCCGGTGCTGATCGAGCGTTCGAGCTATGAACAGGACCCGCTCGGACGCATGGAGTGGATCAAGGTGTACGCCGCGATCCTCGGGAAAGAAGCCGAAGCGGAAGCGATGTTTGACGCGGAGGTCGGCGCGGTCGAAGCGATCGGGGATATGCCGAAAACGGGCAGGACCGTCGCGTTCTTCTACGTGACCGGCGCCGGCGCGGTAAACGTGCGCAAGAGCGGCGATTATGTCGTGAAGATGATCGAAACCGCCGGCGGCGCGTATGCGTTTTCCGATCTCGACAGCGGCAGCGCGCTGTCCACCGTGAACATGACGATGGAAAGCTTTTACGCCGGCGCGAAGGACGCGGACGTGCTGATCTACAACAGCACGATCGACGGCGAGATCT
>CAMYWS010000215.1 GCA_947302865.1 uncultured Clostridia bacterium | reverse complement strand
CGCTGATCCAGGGCGATCCGAAGATCCCGCTGCAGAACGGTCTTCCCCGCTTTGCAAACCTCAAAAAGATCAAGGCAAAGCCCCCGCGCAAACAGGATCAGAAAAACGAACAGTAAAAACGGATCTCAGAGACGCTTCGGCGTCTCTTTCTTTACTTTTGGGGCAGAATGTGTTATTCTTCAAAAAGAATAGCGAGGCTTGTGCGATGCAGTCATTATTTGAATTCTTTGATATCAGACCGGGCGTCACGGCGCTCATCGGCGGCGGCGGCAAAACGTCGACGATGTATGCGCTTGCGGAAGAACTGAAAAGAAAGGGCTCGGTAATCGTCTGCACGTCCACGCATATCCTCCGCCCTTCGCAATATCCGTATCTTCCCGGGATTGACGACCGCATTCCATCCGGAACGGTTGTTTCAACCGGAAGGATCGACGGACAAAAGCTGTCGCTGCCGGAACAGCCATTTTCTGATCTGATGCGGAAGGCGGATTACATTCTTGTCGAGGCGGACGGGTCGAGGCAGTTACCGCTGAAAGCGCATGCCTCGCATGAACCGGTCATCCCGGAAGAAGCAGAAAAAGTGCTTGTCGTCATAGGGATCGACGCTCTCGGAAAAACGATCAAAGAAGCTGCACATCGCCCAGCGCTGTACGCTTCCGTCGCCCATAGGGAAGTCGACTCGATCGTAACGGAAGAAATGATTCGCGACGTCGTAAGCACTTATCCGCGCTGTGACGGGATCGTTATCAACAAAGCGGATGATCCCGAAAGACTGAAACACGCACAGCGCCTTGCGGCGTTGTTCGCTTTACCCGTCGCCATCACGGCATGGCAAACGGATGATCCTATCAAGGCGTATCGGAGGTAAGAAGTATGATAGTCATGAAAGGCGCAGGCGATCTTGCAAGCGGCACGGCCGTTCGACTCGCACATTGCGGTTTTCCGATTGTGATGACCGATCTAAAACATCCGACCTCGATCCGTCGCACGGTATGCTTCTCGGAAACGATCTTGAAGGGAACGTTTACGGTCGAAGATGTGACGGCTGAACGTGCAGATTCGGTTCATGATATCGCGGCGATCCATGCACGCGGTCATATCGCCGTTCTTGCAGATCCCGAAGCTGAATGTGTGAAGCTGCTGCAGCCGGAGATCGTTGTCGACGCGATCCTCGCAAAACGCAATCTCGGCACAAGGATCACCGACGCGCCTGTCGTTATCGCCCTCGGTCCCGGCTTTACGGCGGGCGTCGACTGTCACGCAGTTATAGAGACGATGCGCGGTCATGACCTCGGACGCGTGATTCTAAAAGGCGCAGCGGAACCGAATACCGGTATTCCGGGCAGTATCAGCGGGTTTACGACCGAGCGTGTCCTTCGCTCGCCGAAGAGCGGCTGTTTTACAGAGGTCCGTCATATCGGCGATTTCGTAAATAAGGGTGAATGTGTAGCATCCGTCGACGGCGAGCAAATCATCGCACCGATCTCCGGCGTCATTCGCGGGCTCCTGCCGACAGGAACGCCGGTCCATACCGGCATGAAAAGCGGCGATATCGATCCACGTCCGGTGCAGTCGCATTGTTATACCGTTTCCGATAAGGCGAGGGCGATCGGAGGCGGCGTGTTGGAGACGATCCTGATGCTTCAAAGGAGAAATGCCGATGTTTAAGCATATCGTACATGCAATCAAAAACGGTCGTTCCCCCTACCTCTTTACCGCGATCGAAGGAGAACGAACGGGACAGACCGCCGCGCTGGACTGCGACACCATTTACGGGGAAAAGGAGATTGTACAAGCGATCGATCCCGGTTCCGATCTGCCGACTGTGCAGAACGGCGTATTGATCGAACGGATCACAACGCCGCCGCACCTGGTTCTTTGCGGCGCCGGTCACGTTTCCGTATCTACTGCAAAGATTGCAAAGATGATCGGGTTTCGGGTTACCGTTATTGACGAGCGAACAGACTTTGCGAACCGGAAAAGGTTTCCGGAAGCGGACGAGATCCTGAATCTACCGTTTGCGGAGGCATTGAACAAGATCCATGATCCGAACTCTTATTTCGTCATCGTTACGCGCGGACATAAGGATGACAATCTTTGCCTGAAAACGATTCTGGACAAACCGTATACGTACTGCGGCATGATCGGAAGCCGATCAAAAATCAAAGTCGTATTCGACGACCTGCGCGCACAGGGGTATCCGGAAGAGCGATTGAACACCGTTCACTCCCCCATCGGTCTTCCGATCGGCGCAAATACGCCGGAGGAGATCGCCGTATGTATTGCAGCCGAAATGATACAGATCAAGAATGCGGCAAATCGGGGATGCGAATGGGACGATGCGCTTTGCAGCGCTATAGAAACGCTACGCGAGCCGTACGCAATGGTGACGCTGATCGACAAGAAAGGCAGCGCGCCTCGCTCCGCAGGAGCGCGTATGATCGTCAAACACGACGGGACGATCATTTCCTCGGTCGGAGGCGGTTTCGGCGAATTTGAGGCGTCTCAGTACGCAAGAGCGATGCTGGACAACGGCCTTCGTGTCAGACGTTATACGTGCAGAATGAATAATACGGACGCTTCGGACAATGGGATGGTTTGCGGCGGAGTGATCGATATTCTGATCCAAATCATGGAGGCGTAATATGGGCGAAGATATCAAGTTGACAAAGTTAAGCAGCTGCGCCGGATGCGGCGCGAAGGTCGGCGCGGGCGTACTTTCAAAGCTGCTGTCCGACCTGCCGACGATCACAGATGAAAACTTGCTGGTCGGGTTTGACAAAAGCGACGACGCCGCGGTCTATAAGATCACAGATGATCTTGCGATCGTACAGACGCTGGACTTCTTCCCTCCCATCGCCGATGATCCCTACACGTTCGGGCAGATCGCAGCGACGAATGCGCTGTCTGATATTTACGCTATGGGCGGCGAACCGAAGCTTGCTTTGAACATCATGTGCGTACCGAAATCCATGCCGAAAGAATCCGTGCATGAGATCCTGCGCGGCGGATATGAAAAATGCGCGGAAGCCGGCGCGATCATCTGCGGCGGACACAGCATCTATGACGA
>CAMYWS010000214.1 GCA_947302865.1 uncultured Clostridia bacterium | reverse complement strand
AGGACCTGATCCGCGGCGGCGCGATCCACAATCAGCTGATCGCGGTGATCTCGCTTCTGGAGTTCTGCGCGGCGATGTACTTCACGGCGATCTGCTTCCTGAAAGTGTTTGCGTTCGACCCGTCCGATCCGACGGAAAGACTTGCGCCCGGACAGAAGTTGCCCGACCGCAGACGCGGCGGACGGAGGTGAGCGGTATGGATTTCAAGAAATTCCGGAAAGAGATCGGCGTCGAAAACGGACGCCGCATGACGAAGCGCGATTATATCGTGCTGTTCGTGCTGCTTGCGGTGTATTCCGTCGTCGCGTTTGTGAACCTCGGCTCCGTTTCTTCGCCCGAGACCGTTTGGACCGCAGAGCCGGGCACGACGGTGATCGTCGACCTCGGTGATACGGAAACCGTCACGGAAATGCGTTTTTTCGGCAGCATTGCCGAAGGCGAGCTCGAGATCTGCGACGAGAGCGCGTTTATCAACGGGTATTTCACGCCGGGCGAGACCGAGCCGCTTGCGACGTTTTCGCAGGAAAACGGCGATATGTACAAGTGGACGGAGCTTTCCCTGGAGACCGAAACGCGCTACCTGATCCTGTATGTGGCAAGCGGAACGATCTCGCTGAACGAGATCGCGGTGCTGGACGGTGAAACGCTGCTGCCTGCGACCGTGTACGATCCCGGCGGCGGCGCGGAAAAGCTCACCGACGAGCAGAAGAAGGTCACGCTGAATCCCTCGTATCTCGACGAAATGTATTTTGACGAGATCTATCACGCGCGCACGGCGTATGAGATCATCAAAAACGACGATCTTCTGCGCACCGAGGGAGCGGAAGCCGCCGCTGAAAACGGATACGCGATCTATGAATGGACGCATCCGTCGCTCGGAAAACTTCTGATCGCGGTCGGCATCCGCATCTTCGGCATGACGCCGTTCGGCTGGCGGTTTGCCGGAACGTTTTTCGGCGTGCTGATTCTTGCGGTACTGTACGTGTTCGCAAAGCGCATCTTCCGCCGCACGGATTACGCGCTCGTCACCGCGGCGCTGTTTGCCGCGGACGGCATGCACTTCGCGCAGACGCGCATCGCGACGATCGACACCTACGCGCTGTTCTTTACGCTTCTGATGTTCCTGTTCATGGGCGACTATATCGCGGAGGACTTCGAGAAGCGCCCGTACTGGAAAAAGCTTGCTGCTTTGGCACTGTCGGGACTGATGTTCGGGTTCGGCGTCGCGTCCAAGTGGACGTGCCTTTATTCCGGCGCGGGGCTTGCCGTGCTGTACTTCGGCGATCTCATTTACAACTTCGTCCGCATCCTCTGCGAACGGAAGCGGCAGGCGAAGGAGAAACGCAAAAAGCTGCCGGTCAACGTGCTTGCATACGCGCCGGTGCTGTTCGTGTTTGCCGTGATCGCGCTGCACCTTTCGGGACGTTGGCTGAACGCTGCCGATTATCAATTCCGCAGCTTCGCAAACGGTCAGTATTACATGCGGACGAACGCGCAGTACGGCGTCGATACGATCAACAAGGTCTTTCTGCAGCCGTGGTTCTACGGCACGCTTCTGATCCTTACCGGTGTCGCGATCGCATCCGCGGTCGTGTTCCGCTTTGCGTTCCGGAAGCGCGGGGACGTCGATCTTTCGTTCAACGATCTGCTCATGACGCCGGTGTGGTGCTGTCTGTTCTTCATCGTGATCCCGATCGCGATCTATTTTGCCGCGAACTACTGTTACTATATCAAAGACGGCAACACGACGATGTCCGCGATGCTCGAAACGCTGTGGAGGAAGCAGGAGAGCATGTACCGCTATCACGCGGACCTTGACGCGACGCATATGTGCCAGTCGATGTGGTATCAGTGGCCGCTTGCGCAGAAGTCGGTCTGGTTCTATTCGGGCTATCCGTCGTACGTCAACGGCGCGGGCAGGGAAGTCAAGCTGCTGTCCAATATTTCCAGCACGGGCAATCCGGCGGTGTGGTACGTGTCCGCGTTCGGCGCGCTGCTTGCGGTCGTCGAATGGTTCGGAAATCCCGCGTGCAGAAAGGACCGCGCGTTCATTGTCGTGGTCGTCGGTATTCTTGCGGGGCTGCTGCCGTGGGCGCTCGTGACGCGCTGCGTGTTCCTGTATCACTATTTCTCGACGATCCCGTTTGTGATGCTTCTGACGCTGCTGCTTCTGTACTACGTCGAAAAGAAGTACCCGCGAACGGCGTGGTTCAAGTGGGCGTGGCTCGTTGCGTCCGTGATCGTGTTCCTGCTGATGCTGCCGGCGGTATCGGGCATCCCCGTGCCGTACGGTTACGCGAAATTCATCGAGAACGTGCTTGCGCCGTTCGGAAAGGTCTACTATGTCGGCGTCTGAAGGTAAAAAGAGCTTTGTACAGCTTTTGAAGTTCGTCCTGATCGGCGCTTCGAACACACTCATCGATCTTGTCGTGACGTTCGCGCTGAACGCGGTCTTCGGAATCTACTATCTTGCCAAGATCATCGGCTACGCCTGCGGAATCCTGAACAGCTATTTCTGGAATTCACGATGGACATTCCGCGAGGAACGCCGCCGCGACACGCGCGAGATCGTTTTGTTCATTGCGGTCAATCTCGTTACGCTCGGCCTTTCGCTGCTTCTGCAGTGGGTGTTCCGCGATCATCTGCATCTCGACGCGTGGTGGACGGGCTTTGCGGGCGAGAATTTCCTTACAAAACTGCTGAACGGCGAACGATTCTGCCTGCTGCTCGCGTCCGGCATCGCGCTGCTCGTCAACTTTACGGGCAACAAGCTGTTTGTGTTCAAAAAACGCGCGGAGGAACCGACAGAGGAACCGACCGAAACGACGGAGGAATAATACCATGCTGGCGAAGGTGGAAAGCTACGGTCTCGTCGCACTGAACGGCTATCCCGTGACGGTGGAGACGGATATCGCATCGGGAATGCCGAACTATGAAACGGTCGGGCTGCCCGACGCGGCGGTCAAGGAATCGCGCGAGCGCGTGCACGCGGCGATCCGTCACTCCGGGTTTGCGTTTCCCACCGCGCGCATCACGGTCAATCTTGCGCCTGCCGATCTCAAAAAGGAGGGCTCGGTCTACGATCTGCCGATCGCGCTGTCGATCCTCGA
>CAMYWS010000213.1 GCA_947302865.1 uncultured Clostridia bacterium | reverse complement strand
TCGTCGTCGGTGATGCAGAACCCGACCATGTTGACGCCCATGTCCGTCGGCGAATGGTAGGGCGACGTGCCGTAGATGTGCTCGAACATGGCGTTCAGAACCGGGAAGGATTCCACGTCGCGGTTGTAGTTCGTCGTCGTCTGCCCGTACGCCTCGAGATGGAACGGGTCGATGAGGTTCACGTCGTCCAGATCGGTCGTCGCCGCTTCATAGGCGAGGTTGACCGGATGCGATACGGGCAGGTTCCAGATCGGGAACGTCTCGAACTTTGCGTAGCCCGCGCGCACGCCGCGCGTATACTCCTGATAGACCTGCGAAAGGCACACGGCAAGCTTGCCGCTGCCCGGTCCCGGCGCGGTAACGACGACCAGGGGCCGCGTCGTCTCGACAAACTGGTTTTTGCCGAAGCCGTCGGGGCTCAGAATCAGACCGGGGTTTTGCGGATAGCCCGCGATCGGATAATGCAGGTACACCTTGACGCCGAGGCGGCGGAGCTTGTCCGCAAACGCGTCGACCGCGGGCTGGTTTGCGTAGCGCGTGATGACGACGCCGGAAACGAGAAGCCCTTTCTTTCGAAACGCGTCGGTGAGCCGAAGCACTTCGCGGTCGTAGGCGATATCGAGGTCGTTTCGGACCTTGTTGTGCTCGATGTCGCCCGCGTGGATCGCGATGATGATCTCGGCGGAATCCCTGAGCTGCTCCAGCATGCGGATCTTGCTGTCCGGCGCAAAGCCCGGCAGCACGCGCGCCGCGTGGTAGTCGTCAAACAGCTTGCCGCCGAACTCCAGATACAGCTTGTCCCCGAATTTCTCGATCCGTTCGAGGATCTTCTGCGACTGCATCCGGATGTATTTGTCGTTATCAAACCCGATCTTTGTCATAATCCTTCCCCTTGTTATTCATTTTCGAACGGATCCCAGCCCGTCACAGTCATCTTGGCGGACAGGATCCGATATACGCTTTCGTTCAGGCGGTCTTCGCTGATCGTGCCGTTTTCGACGGCTTCGGCGAGACCCTTCAGGATCTCCCGCTGATAGGAGTGGTTCGCGCCGCAAAGGATCATGTCCCCGCCGGCAAGGATGAACTGCACCGCGCCTTTCCCTAGCGAGGTCTGTTTTTTAAGTCCCTCCATGCGGAAATCGTCGCTCATGACGATCCCGTCAAAACAGAGCTCCCCGCGCAGGATCTCCGTGATGAACATGTACGACTGGCTCGCAATGTGCGCTTCGTCGATCCCGGGGTACGAGATGTGCGCGACCATGACGGCGTCCGCCTCCGCAAGCGCCTCCGCAAACGGAACGAGCTCGTACTGCATCAGCTCGAGGTACGTCTTGTTCACGACCGGGGTATTCTCGTGAGAATCGGCGGTCGTCGCGCCGTGCCCCGGAAAGTGCTTGACGATCGACAGACACCCGCCGTCATGCAGCCCCTCGACGCACGCAAGCCCGATCCGCGCCGCGACCGTTTCATCGGATGAAATGATCCGGTTGCCGAGAAATGTCTGCGAGGGCGTTTTCGCAACGTCCAGACACGGCGCAAGGTCCACGTTGATCCCGGCAGACAAAAGCCCCTCCGCAATGTACCGGAACTGTTCGCGCGCGCGATCCTCGCTGTCGTTTTTGCCGAGCGACTGCGCGCTCAGAAGCGTCTGCTTCCAGCGGAAGCGCGTCACGCGCCCGCCCTCCACGTCGATGCTGATGAGAAGCGGGATACCGGACGGACTTGCGCTTCTGACGCTGTCCGTGAGCTTTCGGCATTGCGAAAAGCCGCCGTCGCCGTTTGTCCGGGAAACGTTCTGCCCGTACAGGATCACGTTTCCGATGCGGTACTCCTGCAGGATCTTTCGAAAGTCGCTGCTGATCGTCTGCGTGCCGGAAAAGCCGAACATGCAAAGCTGCCCGATCTTTTCTTCCGTCGTCATGCCCGCGATATAGGCGTACAGCCGTTCCTCCGGCGAAGGCGTCGGCGCCGCGGCCGGCGCGGTCGTGACGTCGGGGACGACGTCCCCTGCGGGGGACGCTTCCGGCGTCGGCGCAGGCTCCGCCGTGTCCGTGCTTGCAGTCACCTCAACCGTTTCCGGCGCGGGGGTCACCTGCCCGATCGGCGCGTCGGAATCCGCCGCGCAGCCGGCGAGGAGAATTGCGATCAGAAGCAAACACCAAAACTTCTTCATGATATCATTATATCATAGCATTTGCGCTTTTACCAGTAAAAGTTCCGCGAAATCACAGTTTCTCCTTCTTTCGCCGCCTTGACATTACCCGCCCGTTCCTATATGCTAATACCAAAGGAACGGGAGGATATGGGGTCATGAAACAGATCGAGCGCATCAATCGAAGAAAATGCCTTCTGACGCTGCTGTTTTCGGCGGCGGTCGTGGTCTGCGTGTGCGTGGGCGTGGTCATGAACCTCACCACGCTGTACGACGAGAACTTCGACCACATGGGCATCCGCACGTTCTGCATGTTCACGGTGAACTCAAACATCTTCATGGGCGTGGCAATGTTCATGACGCTGCCGTATACCGTAGACGGGCTTCGGAACCGGTATTTCCGCATTCCGGACTGGCTCGTGCGGCTGCTGTTCGTCGCGGTCACCGCGCTTTCGCTGACGTTCCTTGTGTCGCTCTGCATCCTTGCGCCGGTCAAGGGATTCGTGCTGATCTTCACCGGCTCGCGGTTCTTTTTGCACGGGCTTTGCCCGATCCTTGCGATCATCGTGTTCTGCTTGGTGCTGAAGGACCTGCGCCTGTCGTTTGCGTCGACGTTCCTGTCGCTCATTCCGGTGTTCATCTACGCCTGCATCTATTATATGATGGTGGCGGTCGTGGGCGAGGAGCGCGGCGGCTGGAACGACTTCTACGGCTTTCTGACGCGCGTCCCGCCGTGGATCTCAATGTCCGCGTTTCTGCCGGTCACATTCGGCATTGCGACCGCGCTGCGCATCTTCCACAACCGCAGCGTCGAGCGCTACCGCAAACAGGCGCGCAAGCTGTATCTCGAAGCGTACGGCGCGGGCAACATGCGCGACGTCGTCCTGCACATCGCGGCGATCCGCAGCAAGCAGGACACGTCCGGCAACATTGTGATCCCGTACAACCTTCTGCGCACATTGCTGA
>CAMYWS010000212.1 GCA_947302865.1 uncultured Clostridia bacterium | reverse complement strand
GCGTGTCGCGGCGGCGGCTCCACGGATCGCCGAAGCGCTGCCAGTCGTCCGCGCTTTCGGTCTGGAAGCCGTTCGTGAAGGTCTGCTTGAACAGACCGTACTTATAGCGGATGCCGTAGCCGTCGAGCGGCAGGTTCATCGTCGCCGCGGAATCCAGGAAGCACGCGGCAAGACGGCCCAGACCCCCGTTTCCGAGCGCCGCGTCCTCGATTTCCTCAAACGCCGCAAGGTCCAGTCCGCGCTCTTCAAACTCTTTCCTGACTTCGTCAAGGATCCCGAGCGCGAAGAGATTGTTGTAAACCATGCGTCCGACCAGATACTCCGCCGAAAAATAGTAGGTGCTTCTGGCACGTTCGTGCGCGTGGCGGCTCTCGTACCACGGATCGGCGATCGCGCCCATCACGACCGACGCAAGCGCGGCGTGAAGCTGCTGTACCGTCGCCTCTTTCAGAGAGACCTGTGCGTCGCGTTTCAGAACGAGTTCGATTTGCTGCATGATCGTTTTTGTATCCATATTCCCATCCCCATTCATAGCTTTGGCAGTATTATATCATATTCTTTCGCGATATGCAAAAAAACCGACAGATTTTTCTGCCGGATTTTTGTAAAAAATGCGTAAACCGCCGTCAGTTCCACGGACGTCTGCCGTTGACGAAGTATTTTTTCCAGTAGTTGGTGGAGACGGACCGCTGAACGACCTTGCCGGCCGAGCTCGACGCGTCGATCATCTCGCCGCTGCCGATATAGATTCCCACGTGGCTGACGCGGCTGGATTTCTCGCTGCAGAAGAACACCAGATCGCCCTTCTTAAGATCGCTGATGCTCGAGATGTTCTTCCAGCGGCTGACCTTCGAGAAGCCGTTGGCGTCCATGCGGCTCACGCTGAGACCCGCCTGCTTCAGGCAATAATAGACGAAACCGGAGCAGTCGAACGAACTCGGACCTTTGTCGCCGAGAACATATTCGCAGCCGAGCTTGGACTTCGCGACCTTGATGAGCGTATCGATCCTCGTGTCGTATTTCGGCGTGGCGGTCGGTTTTGCCGTGGCTTTCGCCGTTGCCTTCGCCGTCGCCTTCGCCGTCGTCTTGGACGTTGTCTTCGACGTCGCTTTCGACGTGCTCTTGGACGTGGGTTTCGGCGTCGTCTTCGAGGTTGCCTTCGCGGTCGACTTTGACTGTTCCTTCAGCTCCGCTTCCAGCGTCTTCGAGATCTTTGCTTCGTCGCTGTAGAGCTTTTCGAGCGTTTTCTCGCCGGCTTTGCCGTCCACGGAAAGCCCGTTGCGCTTCTGGAACGCCTTGACCGCTTCGATGGTTTTTTCGCCGTACACGCGGTCGACGTCGTCCTCATCCAGATAGCCGAGTTCGACCAGCTGTTCCTGCAGTACCTTGACGTCGCGTCCCTCCGCGCCCTCCAGCAGCATATAGTGCTGCGCTTCGCTGCTGTACAGGAGCGACTGCGTCTGTTCGCCGGCGACGCCGTCCTGTTTCAGTCCGTGCTGACGCTGGAACAGCTCGACCGCGTATTCAGTGGAGTTGCCGTAGTAATCGGTGGGAGAGTCGAGCTCGAGATATCCGAGCTCCATAAGACGTCCCTGCAGTTCCTCGACGTCCTCGCCCTTGTCGTGTTTTTTCAGCGCGACGTGCGTAAATGACGAAGAACTGACGTCGGGATTGACCGACACGTCAGCCGGATCAAGCGGCTCGTCCGACGCGTCCGGATACTCCGTGTTCTCAAACGCTTCCGGTTCCGGCGTCGCTTCCGGCTCGGGCGCGCGCAGCAGTACGGGCAGTTCCGATGCCGGCTCCGACGCGCTCTGCGCTTTGCCCGCGCAGGAGCACGAGGAGATCCCGATGATCAGCGCAATGACGATCAACAGCAGCGCAACAGCAAAAAACAGCGCGGTCAAAACCGCGCGTTTCTGCGCGACCGTGAGGCTGTTCCAGTTGCGGAGTATGTAAGGAATCGTCAGCTTTTGCTTTTCCATGCTGAAAGTGTATCGCGATTTCGGGAAAATCGCAAGCAAAATTCTCCGTTGTTCAACAAAATTTCATAAGTATTTTGCATTTCTGCCGCATCTCATTCCGCGGCCGCTTCAAGGCGTTCGTACCAGTAGGTCACGATCCGTTCGATCGCGACGGCGCCGGAGCTTCCGGACAGTCCGTTCGGAATGAATACGACGATGGCGATCTCGGGATCCTCGCGCGGGGTGATCGCCGCAAACCAGCACGTATTCTCGATATCGACGTTATTCGTTGCGGACGTCTGCGCCGTTCCCGTCTTGCCGCTGATGCGGTCGAGATACCCCTTGTACGCAAACGCCATTGAGAAGACCGAGGACGCCGTGCCGCCGTCCTCCGGCGAGACCACGCCGTGCATGCCCTCGAGGATCGCGTCCCAGTATTCATCCGGCGCTTCAATGAAATTGACGACTTCCGGCTCGTTTCTGCGATACACCGTGCCGTCCGCCGCGTCGATCTCCCTGATCAGGGTCGTGCGATAGACCGTGCCGCGGTTGGCGATCGTCGAAACATACCGCGCGATCGAGATCGGCGTGACCAGCATAACGCCCTGTCCGATGCCCGTCTGGATCGTGTAGGTCGGCTTCCAGCGAAGCTCCTCGAGCCAGGTCGAGATCGAAACGATCCAGTTCGTATGCGAGTACGACACGCCGATCGGAATGTTCAGTTCCTCCTTGAGGATCTCGCGGATCTCCGTGCCGCGCTCGCGCTGCTCGCCGTCCATCAATCGAAGAAGCCGGTCGGCGCACGAGCGGAGCTTCGCGTCGGAAAGGTTCGTCTCGCGCTGGTCGCAGATCGAGCGTAGCAAATTGTAGATGCGGTTATAGATCAGACGCGGCAGCGCCGAGGTCTGTTCGGAAAGCGATTTCTCACAGTCATAGCGTGCTTTTTGTCCGCCGATCTGCACGGAAAGCTCGCCGGGCAGCTCCACGCCGGTCGTATTTCTCATGCCGAGTTCGCCCGCCCAGTGGTTCAGCCGCTCGATGCCGACGCGGTCGGCGATCGTATAAAAGAAATAGTTGCACGAAACGGTAAGCGCGCGCGACAGCGTCAGATTCGCGTGCTTTGCGGGATTCGAGATCCAACAGCTCGGCGCGTTCT
>CAMYWS010000211.1 GCA_947302865.1 uncultured Clostridia bacterium | reverse complement strand
ACGGTCCCGTCGCGGACAACGCCGGCGGCATTGCGCAGATGGCGGGCATGGATCCTGTCGTGCGTGAGCGCACCGACGCGCTCGATTCGCTCGGCAACACCACGGCGGCGACGGGCAAGGGATTTGCGATCGGTTCCGCGTCGCTGACCTCGCTTGCGCTTCTCGTTTCCTATGTCAACATCATTCAGGACAAGACCGACGCGATCCTGAACTTCTCGGTCATCAATCCGACGGTGCTCATCGGCATGTTCATCGGCGCGATGCTCGTGTTCGTCTTTGCGGCGGTCACGATGAACGGCGTCGAGCGCGCAGCGCAGTCGGTCGTCATCGAGGTGCGCCGTCAGTTCCGCGAGATCCCCGGCATTCTGGAAGGCGAAGCGACGCCCGAATACGCCAAGTGCGTTTCGATCTGTACCAGAGGCGCGCTGAAGGAAATGATCGTTCCGGCGGTCATGGCGGTCGTCGTTCCGATCGTGTCCGGTCTGATCCTCGGACCGACCGGCGTGGTCGGTCTGCTCGCCGGCGTTTCCGTCGCGGGTTTTGCGGTCTCGGTCTTCATGTCCAACGCGGGCGGCGCGTGGGACAACGCGAAGAAATACATCGAAGAAGGTCACTTCGGCGGCAAGGGATCAAAGCCGCACAAGGCGTCCGTCGTCGGCGATACCATCGGCGATCCGTTCAAGGATACGTCCGGTCCTTCCCTGAACATCCTCATCAAGCTGTGTGCAACGGTCTCCATCGTATTCTCGGGACTGATCGCGTTGGTACACTTGCTTTGATATTCCTCCACAACCCGGACAAGGACCGCTTCGGCGGTCCTTGCCGCTTTTCGGAGCACATAAAAACCCCGGTCCGAAAGGGCCGGGGTTTTGGTCTGATGCTGTCAGCGGTAGAATTGCTCGATATAATCCAGAACGTCCTGTCGGGAGCCCTTGAACGGTCCCGGCGTCTCCATCTTGAGCGAAACGAGCGCCGCGGCGAATTCGAGCGCGGTCGGAATGTCGTGATGAAGACGCTCGCAAAGGTAGCCGGCGAAGGTCGTGTCGCCCCGGCCGGTGCGTCCGGTGAGATTGCGCGGACAGAGTTTGGAGCGATAGATCCGCTTTCCGTCGCACACGATCGCTTCGGTGTTGTGCGTGATCAGCACTTCCTTCGCGCCCCATTCGCACAGCTGAAACGCTGCTTTTTCGCGGTCGTCCGTGCCGGTCAGGATCTCGGCCTCGGCAGCGTCGGTCTTGAGATAGCGGATCAGCGGCAGATATAAAAGCTTCTCCGGCCAGTCGCGAAGCTGAAGCGTTCCGTCGTCGTTGCGGAATCGCATCATGCCCTGCACGTCGAGCCCGACGTCGCCGCGCGCGGCGCACGCTTCCAGAAAAGCACCGGGGAAATCGCCCGCGACGAGCCCGCCGAGATGATAGATCCTTGCCTCGGCATCGGGCAGGTCGGACGGCTTGTACGGTTCGATGCCCCTGGTGTTCAGGCTGCGCCGGCGCTCGCGGTCCGCGGTGAAATACGTGTTCTGCATTTCGGTATAGGTATCGGACTCTACCGCAAAGACCTTTTCGACCTTGCTTTCGGCAAAGACACGATACGGGTCGATGACCTTTATATTGCCCTTCGGCACGACCGCCACGGAATGCCCGATCGACGCCGCCGCGTACCCGGAGAAGGTGACCGCGCCGCCGTTGATGAATTCTTCGCGTCCGTCGTAATCGATGTTGTGGTCGAGCGTAATCTGCCCGATGATCATGGTGTCAAACATGTGGGATCTCCTCGCTTTTCTTCAGAATCCAATCGAATTCGGGACACCAGTTCCGGTAACGTCCCGAAGTGATCGTGTCTTTGAGCGCATAGGAATCACGGATCCGTTCCTCAACGAGGATCGCCGCGCGTCCTTCGTCGCCGATCTGATGCGCGTCGGATCCGACGGTGCGGTACAGATGCGGGTTCTCCTCACATAGCTTCAGCGCAAGCGCGTTCCGGTTGTCGTGCCGCGGATTGCAGTTGACGACCTCAATGCCGTGCACACAGTCGTAAAAGACCTCGTCGCAGCCGTTGCGGTACGGATGCGCGTGGATGATCAGTACTTCGTCCTTAAAACGATCGAAGAACGACCGGTGATCCATGCGTGTGATCCACGGATGGTCATAAAGCCACTGCTCGTCGATCCCGTAGATCAGATAGTCGCTGTCGTTCTCCGGGAAGCGCAGTTCAACGCCGAAAATGACGTCCATTCCGGCGGCGTCGCCCGCCGCCTTCGCCGCGCGATACCCCGCAAGATAGCGGTCGACGATCACGTTCCAGTCGTCTCCGACGTTGAAGTACGCGATCTGCGCGTTGTGCAGATGGTCGGTCACGCAGACGCCCTGATAGCCGAGCGCCCGGTATGTCCTGATCTGATCGGCGGCGGGAACGTGTCCGCACTTGCTGGTCTCGGACGTATGCAGATGCAGTTCGTATCGGTACATAATACCTCCTGAAAATACCCTCAGATCGCCCGGCAGGAGTTGCGGATGACGAGCGACGGGGAAAGGATCGTTTTGGTGTGCGGCGTTTCCGGCCGTTTGATGCGGTTCAGCAACAAATCCAGCGCGGAAACGGCAAGCTCCAGCTTCGGCTGGTTGACCGTGGTGAGCGAGATCGGCGGCAGCGCGGAAAACGTGATGTTGTCGAATCCCATCAGCGAAAGGTCCTCCGGAATGCGGATGCCTTTTTCATAAGCCGCCTGGATCACGCCGATCGCCAGCGTATCAGCGGCGCAAAGGATCGCCGTTTCCGTAAACGGATTTTCAAAATGCGTTTTCGCAAGCTCGTATCCGACCTGCAGCGAGCTTCTGGGATTGGAATTGCGCAGCACGTTCGGTTCGAGCCCGAGCTTTCGGCATGCGTTCAGATAGCCGTCCACGCGCAGCCTGTGCGTCATGCTGTTGTCGCGCGCGCCGAGGTAGAGGATCCTGCGGTGACCGAGTGAATACAGATACTCCGTCGCCTGCTGCATGCCGGTCGTATTGTCGACGGAAACGTAGTTTTCCGGCAGGTCCATCATGTTTTCGCCGATGAAAACCGTCGGGATCTGCGCCGTCAGCATCTTCAGCGCGTCATAGGATTCCGAGCCGACGGGGATCATGATGACGCCGTCGACCTTGCGGCCGATGAGAAGCGAA
>CAMYWS010000210.1 GCA_947302865.1 uncultured Clostridia bacterium | reverse complement strand
TCGTGCGTGCCGCCCTCGGTGGTGGGGATGTTGTTGACGTACGACGCGATCGTTTCGGCGTATTCGTCGTTGTGCAGGATCGCGGCTTCCACTACGATGCCGTTCGATTCGCCCTTGATGTGGATCGGCGGATCATAGAGCGCGGTCTTGTCCTCCTGAATGTAGCGGACGAAGTCGGATAAACCGCCGTCAAACTTGAACTCGGCGTGATGCTGCTTTTCGCGCTGATCGTCGAGGACGAGCTTCAGCCCGCGGTTCAGGTACGCAAGCTCACGGAGACGCTTCATCACGACCGAATACTGCATGTCGATCGTTTCGAACACGCGGTCGTCCGGCAGAAACGTCACGACCGTGCCCTGCTTGCGCGTGCGGCCGGTCTCGGTCAGCGGATACTTCGGCTTGCCCGAAACGATCTTGCCCTCGGCGTTTTCTACGCTTTCGAACTCCATCTTATAGGCGCGGTTTTCGTGATAGACTTCGACGGAAAGCCAGCGGGACAGCGCGTTCACGACCGAGGCGCCGACGCCGTGCAGACCGCCGGAATACGAATACGCCGCGTTGCCGAACTTGCCGCCGGCGTGCAGCTGCGTAAAGACGACCTCGACGCCGGAAACGCCGAGTTTTTCATGGATGCCGGTCGGGATGCCGCGGCCGTTGTCGGTGACGGTGACGGAGTGATCACGGTGCAGCGTGACGGTGATCTCGTCTGCATAACCGTTCGCCGCCTCGTCGATCGCGTTGTCCACGATCTCCCATAAAAGGTGGTGCAGCCCCGGCAGTCCGGTCGAGCCGATATACATGCCGGGACGCATCCGGACCGCGTCCAGCCCTTCCATAACGGTAATATTTTTGACGGAATACTCTTCCATATATGTCCTCCGAAGATTGGTTCAGGAAATTATACCACAAGATATAGTGTTTGCGGGCATTTTCGACTTCGGTTTTACGGTTTATTCATATTTCGGTATTCTTCATGGAAAATTTGCTTTTCGGACGCATTTGCATGGTGACAATGGCAAGGGATTGGTGTATAATCTACCATGTATATATGTGGAAGTATACCGTTACGGAGAAAGGAGCCGCATGGAGACCGGATTTCATCACGTGCCGATCATGGTGTCGGAAGTGCTGACGCTTTTAAACCCCTCCCGCGGCGGCGTCTTCGTGGACGGGACGCTCGGCGGCGGCGGGCACGCGGAGGCGGTTTTATCCGCCCTGCCGGAAAGCGGGAAACTCTTCGGCATCGACCGCGACGACGACGCGCTCAAAGCTGCCGGCGCAAGGTTAGCCCGCTTCGGCGACCGCTTCACGGCGATCAAGGGCAATTTCTTCGACATGAAGGAGCTGCTTGCCGCGCGCGGGGTCTTTAAGGTCGACGGGATATTGCTGGATCTCGGCGTATCGTCGCATCAGCTCGACGCGCGTGAACGCGGTTTTTCCTACAAGGCGGAAGCGCCGCTCGACATGCGCATGGATCAAAGCGCGCCGCTTACCGCAAAGATCGCGGTAAACGAATGGCCCGAGGCGGAACTCAGACGCATCTTCTGGGAGTACGGCGAGGAGAAGTTTTCCGGCAAGATCGCGGCGCGCATCGTCGAACGGCGGAAGGAGAAGCCGATCGAAACGACGACGGAGCTTGCGGAGCTCATCAAAGGCGCGATCCCGGCGAAGTTCCGGAACGAGCCGCAGCATCCGGCGCGGCGCTGCTTTCAGGCGATCCGCATCGCGGTCAACGGCGAGCTCGACGGGCTGTATGACGCGATCGTGTCCGCGCACGATCTTCTGAATCCCGGCGGGCGGCTTGCGGTGCTGACCTTCCATTCTTTGGAGGACCGGATCGTGAAGAACGCGTTCCGCACGTTCGAAAACCCGTGCACCTGCCCGAAATCGGCGCCGGTGTGCATTTGCGGCAAAAAGCCCACGGCAAAGGTTCTGACGCGGCATCCGCTGGTCGCGTCGGAGCAGGAGCAGGCAGAAAATTCGCGCGCGACGAGCGCAAAGCTTCGCGCGATCGTGCGCATGGATCCCGCGACGGGGTCATATTGATGTAGAAAGGAGATGCGGTATGGACGTTCAGTTCGATGAAGACCGGCAAACAGTCACAAGCGCAAAGACCCGGCTCTATTCGCCGAGCAAAACGGGCGATCCGACGCCGATCCTCGAGGATCCGTCCATGCCGATCCGACCGCAGCCCTCGCGGGAAGCAAGAAAAAAGCGCAGGGAGATCAAGGAGCTCCGGCTTACCCCGATGAGCAAGATCCTGATCCTGCTGTCGCTGTTTGTGATCGCCGCGACCGCGCTGTTCGGGCTGTTCGGCGCGGCGGAGTACGCGCAGATCGTCAGCGACACCGCATCTGTCGACAAGGAGATCGCGTCATACAACGACCAGATCTCGCAGCTCAAGAAGACGCAGAGCTCCATGAATGACTTTGCGACCATCAACGACGTCTGCAGACGGCTCGGCATGACAATGAACTGGTATAAGGGCGCCATGGGAGGTACGGATACGAACGTCCCGCAGACGTTCACGCCGGATACGCCCGCGCCCCGCACACCGGAACCGGATGAAGAACCATGAGTATTTTTGAAAAGCGCACGCGCCGCAGATCCGTGAATCGCACCAGCGAGGGCACTGCCCGTCCCGCCAAGAAGAAAAAACGGATCGACGCGCACAAAAGAAAACTTCTCTTCGCGATGCTGATCGCAGGCATCGGCTTTTTGCTGATCATCGGAAAGCTCTTTATCGTTTCGATCGTGAACGGAAAGGACTGGACGAACAAGGCAATGAGCCAGTGGACGCGTGTGACGTCCCTGAAAGCCGAGCGCGGGCGCATCCTCGACCGCAACGGTACCACGCTTGCGTCCTCGTATACGACGTATCAGGTCTGCGTCAACCCGCCGAACATCCAGGAGAGCGACCGCGACCGCATCGCGTCGATCCTGTCGATGTATCTCGGCATGGATTACGATACGGTCTATGCGAAGCTGACAAAGACGCGTGAAAAAAATAAGGAAACGCACGAGCGTGTCCTGCTGTCGCAGGTCAAGCTCCGCGACCAGGTGGACAAAGAGGTCATCAGTAAGCTCAACTCCATGCAGCTCGGCAGCGGCGTGAGCTATTACAGTGACGTCAAGCGCGACTATCCGGAATCGGGCTACTACGCGCAGCTCATCGG
>CAMYWS010000209.1 GCA_947302865.1 uncultured Clostridia bacterium | reverse complement strand
GTGACCGCGAATCAGGTAAGCCTCCTCACGCTTGAGAAGGAAACGACCTCCACGCCGGCAGACGGCAAGTACGTCTTCGAAGAACAGATCACCTACAAGATCACGGCGAAGAACGAAGGTACTGTCACGCTGACGAACGTCACCATCACAGACCCGCTTACGGGCGACACCTGGACGATCGACACCCTGGCGCCGAATGAGACCCGGAGCTTCAATGCAAAGGCATACACCGTCACGGTCGACGACATCACTGCCGGCAGCGTTACGAACGTTGCGAGCGCGACGGCGACCGATCCGAGCGGCGATACCGTTACGGCGGAAGCAGAAGTCACGGACGAGACGATGAAGATGCCGGGCATGGATATCGACGTCGACAGCGAGAGCCTCACGGTCGTGTATGACGGCATGTCGCACACCGTGACCGCAACGGCAACGATTGCGGATGCGATCATCTGGTACAGCACCGACGGCGGCGCAACGTGGACTAACACGGCGCCGGTCCGTACGGCAGTCGGCAGCACGCCGTTCTCAGTCAAGGCGACCCATGACGTATACGAAGACGTCGTGAAGGACGGCTTCACGCTGACGGTCACGCCGAAGGATCTGACGATCACGATCGACGACGCATGGAAGTACAAGGGCGAAGAGGATCCGGAATTCACCTACACGGTCGACGGACTGGTCGAAGGTGAAACGATCCCGGCAGACCTTATCACGCTTTGGCGTGACGAAGGCGAAGAAGTCGGCACCTATACGATCCACGGCAAGATCGGCTCGAAGGCGATCGTGAAGACCGCGACCTACAGAGCGATCGCGGCGATGATCGCAGCCGACGTGAGAAGCGGCAACGCGTTTGACGTGAACAACTACAACATCACGTTCGTGGAAGGCACGTTCGAGATCGTGCCGCTGCCTGACAAGGGCTTCGCGATCCTGTGGGCGTCCGACCTGCTGGTGAAGGGCGAAGGCGCATATGACGACGCGCTCAAGACGATCGTCGACTATGCGAACAAGGCCGGCAAGCTCGATGCAGTGGTCAACACCGGCAACGTGGTCGACGCGTTCGACAACGAAGCGGCATGGACCTCCGCAAAGAACATCCTGAGCGGTCTCAGAAAGCAGTTCCTCGGCGTTGCAGGTACGAAGGACGTCGACGGCGACGCAATGAACTACGACGCTTACCTCGCAGCCGCGCTGAACGGCAGCACGACGACCTTCGAGGACGGCTCCGTCTGGTATCGCAGATTCGCCGATAAGCAGATCATGGTTGTCGGTATCGGCTATCAGAAGATCGCGGAGACCGATGAGGAGAAGGAACGCGAAGAGAAGTGGCTCAACTTCGTCAACAACGCGATCGCATCGCGCAGCGGCGACCATGTGATCCTGGTCATCAATGATTACATGGATGCGGCAGGCGAGCTGACAGCGTTCGGCAAGCTGGTCGAGGAGAAGATCGTGAAGGACAACGAGAACGTCTGCATGATCCTCTGCGGCAACGCGAACGGCGCGGTCCATAAGGAAATGACCTACGGCGAGCGCAAGGTCGCAGTCGCAATGTTCAACTACGCGGCGGACGAAGAGAACGGTCTCGGCATCGTCAGGATCGTGAAGATCGATCCGGAAGCGAAGACGGTCGAGTTCGAGACGATCGACGCGGCCACCGGTGAGGCGTTCACCTATGATGAAGCCAAGCCGGATGCGGACGCATTCACGTTCGAAGATCTGTTCTGAGCAACAGCATAACTGCAAAGCGCCTCTCCCAAATACGGGAGAGGCGCTTTTCTGTCTGCAGAAAAATCCCCTGCCGATGACCGGCAGGGGATCGTATTGTTATTTCTTTTCCTGCGCGGCTTTCCACGCCTTGATGCTTTCGAGCCGTTCCTTGAACCGCGTCTCAAGCCCCTGTTCGGTCGGCTCGTAGTAGACGCGACCGAGGAGCGAATCGGGCAGACAGCGCATGTCGGTCATCTTTTCGGCGTAATCGTGCGCGTACCGGTAACCCTTTCCGTAGCCGAGCTCCTTCATGAGCTTCGTCGGCGCGTTGCGGATGTGCATCGGCACCGGCTCGGCAAGCTGCGTGATCGCGTCCTCCCGCGCACGCATATAGGCGACCTCCATGGCATTCGATTTCGGCGCCAGCGACAGATACACGACAGCCTGCGTGAGATGCACGGAGCACTCGGGCATGCCGATCAGATGGCATGCCTGAAACGCCGCAACCGCAAGCTCGAGTGCGCGCGGGTCGGCAAGGCCGACGTCCTCGCTTGCAAAGCGCGTCACGCGCCGTGCGATGTAGATCGGGTCCTCGCCCGCCTCCAGCATCCGCGCAAGCCAGTAGACCGCCGCGTCCGGGTCGGAGTTGCGCATCGACTTATGCAGGGCGGAGATCAGGTTATAGTGCTCCTCGCCCCCCTTGTCGTACAGCAGCGATTTTTTCGACGTGCATTGCTCTACGGTATCGACCGTCACCGTCGTCACGCCGTCCTCGTAATCGCCGTTCAGCACTGCCATTTCGAGCGTGGACAGCGCGGTGCGCGCGTCGCCGTTCGCGAACACCGCGATCATTTTAAGCACGTCGTCGGAGATTTCAACCTTCTGCCCGCCGAACCCCTTCGGGTTTTCGATCGCGCGGCGCAGAAGCCGGAAGAGATCGTCCTCCGAAAGCGCCTTCAGAACGAACACCTTGCAGCGCGAAAGAAGCGCGCCGTTGACCTCAAAGGACGGGTTTTCGGTGGTCGCGCCGATCAGGATGATGCTGCCCTTTTCGACAAACGGCAGGAACGCGTCCTGCTGCGCCTTGTTGAAGCGATGGATCTCGTCGACAAACACGATCGTCTTTTCGCCGAACATGCGGTTCTCATCCGCCTGCTGCATGACCGTGCGGATCTCCTTGATGCCGCTTGTGACCGCGGAGAAGTTGATAAACTTCGCCTTGGTGTGGTTTGCGATCACGTGCGCAAGCGTCGTTTTTCCGACGCCGGGCGGGCCCCAGAAGATCATGGAGGAGACCGCGTCCTGCTCGATGATGCGGCGCAGGATCCTGCCCTGCCCGAGAAGGTGCCCCTGCCCCACGACCTCGTCGATCGTTTCCGGGCGCAGCCGCGCCGCAAGCGGCTCACGTAGCGCCGTATTCAGAAGCGTTTGCTCGGTCATTTCCATCTCCTCCTCCCGGGTCTGTTCTTTTATTATACCAAAACCCGGAACGAAATTCAAGAACGATC
>CAMYWS010000208.1 GCA_947302865.1 uncultured Clostridia bacterium | reverse complement strand
AGCTTTCCGGCATGACCCAGAGCAACGTGAACATCCCGTTCATCACGCAGGGACCGGCCGGCCCGCTGCACCTCGACTGCACGATCACCCGCGCAAAGTTCAACGAACTGACCGCAGACCTCGTCGACAAGACGCGTGTCTGCGTCCAGAAGGCGATGGCGGACGCAGGGCTAAGTAACAGCGACATCAACAAGGTTATCCTCGTCGGCGGTTCGTCCCGTATCCCGGCGGTACAGGAAATGGTCAAGAACATCACCGGCAAAGAACCGTTCAAAGGCATCAACCCCGATGAATGCGTCGCGATCGGCGCGGCCATCCAGGGCGGCGTGCTCGGCGGCGAAGTCAAGGACATCCTGCTCCTCGACGTTACGCCTTTGTCCCTCGGCATCGAAACCGTCGGCGGCGTGTTCACGCGGCTCATCGAGCGCAACACCACCATTCCGACCAAGAAGAGCCAGATCTTCTCGACCGCGGCGGACGGACAGACGAGCGTTGAAGTCCACGTTCTGCAGGGCGAGCGCGAGATGGCGCAGTACAACAAGAGTCTCGGCAGGTTCCAGCTCGCGGGCATCGCGCCGGCGCCCAGAGGCGTACCGCAGATCGAAGTCACGTTCGACATCGACGCGAACGGCATCGTGCACGTCTCCGCAAAGGACCTCGGCACGGGCAACCAGCAGCAGGTAACGATCACTGCGTCCACGAACCTCAACGAGGACGAGATCAAGAAGGCAGTCGCTGAAGCGGAACGCTACGCGGCAGAGGATAAGCAGCGCAAGGAAGCGGCGGAGAACCGCAACCACGCGGACCAGCTCGTCTATACGACCGAAAAGACGCTCCGCGAGCTCGGCGACAAGATCGATGCAGGCGACAAGGCAAAGGTCGAAGCAGCGGTCGCGGACCTTAAGAAAGCGCTTGAAGGCACGGACGACGCAAAGATCAAGGCAGAGACCGAAAAGTGCACGAACGTGAGCTATGAGGTCTTCGGCAAGATCTATCAGCAGCAGGCGCAGCAGCAGCCCGGTGCGGAGCCGAACCCGAACGCGGGACAGCAGCCGCCGAAGGATGACGTGGTCGACGCGGATTACACGGTCGTCGACTGAGTATAAAAACAGCAAATTCATCGGAAACAGGTAGGGTAGGCAGCCGCTTACCCTACCGTGAGGTACTAACGTGGAGAGCAAGAGAGATTATTACGAGGTGCTCGGGGTTGAAAAGAGCGCCTCGGACGCGGACATCAAAAGCGCGTTCCGCAAAAAAGCAAAGACCTGTCACCCCGACCTGCATCCCGGCGACGCCGCAAAGGAAGCGGAGTTCAAGGAGCTGAACGAGGCGTACGAGGTCCTGTCCGATCCCGAAAAGCGTGCGAAATACGACCAGTTCGGGCATGCGGCGTTTGATCCGACGATGGGCGGCGGCAATCCGTTCACCGGCGCGACGGGCTTCGACGGCTTCGGCGACATCTTCAGCACGATCTTCGGCGGGTTCGGACAGCAGACGCAGAGCCGCAACGCGCCTATGACCGGCGACGATATCCGCTTTAACCTGACCCTGTCGTTTGAAGAGGCGGCGTTCGGAACGGAGAAGGAGATCAGCGTCACGCGCGAGGAGGTCTGCGACATCTGCAGCGGAACCGGCGCAAAGCCCGGCACGCAGCCGCAGCGTTGTCAGACGTGCAAGGGAACGGGGCAGGTGCGCATGCAGCAGAACACGCTGTTCGGCGCAACGACGATAACCCGTCCGTGTTCCGCCTGCCGCGGGACCGGCAAAATCATTTCCGAGCCGTGTTCGGAGTGCCGCGGCAAGGGACGCTTGCGCAGACTCAAGCGTCTGACGCTCAAGGTCCCCGCGGGCATCGACGACGGACAGACGATCAACATGCGCAACGAGGGCGACGCCGGCTACAAGGGCGGTCCGCGCGGAAACCTGTACATCACGATCTCCGTGCGTCCGCATTCTCAGTTCGTGCGGCGCGGCAGCGATCTGCTGCTCACCATGAACATTCCGTACACGATCGCGGTGCTCGGCGGCGAGATCGTCGTACCGACGCTGACGGGACAGATCAAGTACAACATCCCGGCAGGCACGCAGATCGGAACGACGTTCCGGCTGCGAGAGCAGGGCATCCAGCGTCTCCAGCAGCAGGGAAAGGGCGATCTCCTTGTGACCGTCAACGTCGAAGTGCCGAAAAAGGTAACCTCGCAGCAGCGCGAGCTATTGGAACAGCTCGCCGCGCTCGACGGTCAGCCGGTCGTGCAGAAAACCAAAAAACGTCCCCTAAAGGACATCTTCAAGTGATCGTGCGGCGGAGCAGCATGCCGAATATTGTGTTTGCGAAACAAACATATCGTACAGGTTTGCCTGCATCTCGTCAAGTTAAAACAAGCGCAGGAGAGGAAAATCTCTCCTGCGCTTTGCATTTTGGCTTCCGTTATTCGAGTGTAAAGAACGCCTGCTCGCCGTGCACGCCGACGACGTGCAGCACGGGTGTCTGTTCCTTCGGCAGGGGCAGCTGGATCGGCAGCTTCGGCGCGCAGTTCGTGTGCACTGCGTGGAAGCAAGCGCCGTCCACAAAACCGGTTGCGGCGTACATCGGCGCGGAATCCTTTCCGGAGAAGAGGGTCTTTTTGAGCAGAAGGACGCGTTTGCCGTTCTTTTCCGCGATCTCCGTAGTGATCCGGCACGGCGTGTGATCGACTGGGTAGCGGATCGAAAGCGTATGCGCGGCGGTTTCGGTCAGCGTGGGCTCGCTGGTGATCGTCAACTGACGGCGGCGCAGAAGCGCGCAGGCGACGGGGCTTTGGTCGACCGCAATGAACCGGCGGTTCAGCCGGGTCGCCGCCGCCGCGGTCGTGCCGCTGCCGGAGAACAGATCGAGCACGAGATCGCCGGGTTCCGAAGATGCGGCGACAATGCGCTTTAAGAGCGCTTCCGGCTTCTGCGTCAGAAATCCCGTCCGTTCGCGATCCTTCTGCTGCAGATGCTCGATATCCGACCAGACGTCGGAGGGGTAGATCAGCGAGTCCTCATAATAGGTATAGGTCTTGCCGTTCGAGCGGATCGAGAAGCCGACGCGCCCGTCCTCGTCGATGAAGCGCTTCATGTGGTTGCGGCGCTCCTGCCCGCGCGGCGTACCGACGGCTTTGATATTGAACAGGACCTTTTTGCTCTTGCGGTAAAAGAGGATTGTGTCGTGCTTTCTCGGATAGCAGCGCGTCGCGCGGC
>CAMYWS010000207.1 GCA_947302865.1 uncultured Clostridia bacterium | reverse complement strand
ATTCCTCGTCGGTCGGCAGCGCGATCGTCAGCGGGTTCGTGCCGAGCATGTTCTCCACACCGAACGTCGGCGCGATGGACGGACGCGCGTTCGTGCCCGTGATGCCGATCAGTCCCTGCTTCGTCGCCATCGTGGTCCAGTAGCCCGCGATGCCGTAGTGCGAGCTGTTGCGCACCGCGACCATGCCCATGCCGTACTGCTTCGCCTTGTCGATCGCGGTCTGCATGGCGCGCTTACTGATCACCATGCCCATGCCGTCGTGTCCGTCGACCACCGCGGTCGTCGGCGTTTCGCGCAGGACTTCGTACTCGGTGACGGGGTTCAGGATACCCGCTTTGATGCGGTCCAGATAGATCGGCTTGAAACGGTTGACGCCGTGGCTTTCGATGCCGCGGCGGTCGCTCTCCATCAGAACGTCCGCACAGATTTCCGCGTCCTCACGCGGTACGCCGTACGCAACAAACGCGTCCGTGATGAAGTTCCCGATGGTTTCCCAGTCCACATAAGGTCTTGTTTCAACAGTTGCCATATTTTTTTAATCTCCCTTCGGATCAATCTTCCCAGTTCTTTGCCTTCTCGACCGCCTTCGTCCAGCCGCGCTGACGGTTCGCGCGTTCGACGCTGCTCATCTGCGGCTTGAAGATCCGCTCGCTCTGCCAGTAATGCAGAACGTCACTCTCGTCGCGATACAGCCCCACGCCGATCGCAGCGAGATACGCCGCGCCGAGCGCCGTGGATTCGACGCACTTCGGACGGTTGACCGGCACGTCGAGCATGTCCGCCTGGAACTGCATCATCACGTCAGACACCGCAGCGCCGCCGTCGACCTTCAGCTCCCCAAGCTTTCTGTCGCTGTCAAATTCCATCGTGCGGGCAAGATCGCCCACCTGATAGACGATGCCCTCGAGCACCGCGCGCGCGATATGCGCCCGGCTCGTGGCGCGGGTCACGCCGACCAGTGCGCCGCGCGCGTACATGTCCCAGTGCGGCGCGCCGAGTCCCGTGAACGCGGAAACGAAGTACGCGCCGCCCGCGTCCGGCACGGATTCCGCGAGGACGTCGATCTCGTGCGCGGAGGAGATCAGTCCGACCTCGTCGCGGAGCCACTTGATCGAGCTGCCCGCGTTGAAGATGCTGCCCTCCAAAGCGTAGCGGACCTTGCCGCCGACGCCCCACGCGATCGTGGTCAGAAGCCGGTTCTTGCTCGCGACCGGCGTTTCGCCCGTCTGCATCATCAGAAAGCCGCCGGTGCCGTAGGTGCATTTCGCCTGTCCCGGATCAAAGCATGCCTGTCCGAACAGCGCCGCCTGCTGATCGCCCGCGTCGCCCGAAATGGGCACGCCCGCAAGTGCTTCAAGCCCCTCGATGCCGTCCTTCACGTAACCGTAAACGCACGCGGACGGCTTGACCTCCGGCAGGATGCACGCGGGGATGTTGAGCCGCCGCATGATGACCGGATCGTAGGAAAGCGTATGGATGTTGTACAGCATCGTGCGCGACGCGTTGCTGTAATCGGTGACGTGCACGCCGGTGAGGTTCCAGATGAGCCAGGTATCGACCGTGCCGAACAGAAGGTTGCCCGCCTCGGCAAGCATCTGCCCGTTCGGGACCGCGTCGAGGATGTAGCGAAGCTTTGTTGCGGAGAAGTACGCGTCGATGAGAAGTCCCGTCGACTGCGCGATGTAGTCCCGCATGCCTTCGCGGATGAGCTGCTCGCACAGCGGCGCGGTGCGGCGGCACTGCCATACGATCGCGGGATGCACGGGCTTGCCCGTCGCCTTTTCCCAGACGATCGTCGTTTCACGCTGGTTCGTCACGCCGATCGCAGCGACTTCGCCCTTCTGTACGTTCGCCTTTTTGAGGACCTCGCGGACCGCGTCCAGCTCGGTCTTTAAGATCTCGTTTGCATCGTGCTCGACGTAACCGGGCATCGGATAATGCTGCGTGAACTCGAACTGCGCGGAGGTGATGATGGTGCCTTCAAGATCAAACAGGATCGCGCGCGAGCTCGTCGTGCCCTGATCCAGCGACAAAAGATATTTCTGCATATGCGGTACCGCCTTTCCCGATTAATTTATTATAACACGGTTTTCCGCTTGTGAAAACTATTTTTTTCATGTATAATGCAGATATGGAACAAACAACGCATGATATTTCTGCCGGGGAAGAACGTTTCCCCGAAAACGATCTGTTTTCCGAAAACGAGCTGTCTGACGAAAACGGGCTGCCCGCCGACGGCACGTTCTCCATCGGAGACGAGTTTCAGAAGGAACGCATCGGGCTTACGCGCGGGCGCGCGCTGCTTCTCGTCGCCGCGCTCGTCGTTGTGATCGCCGCTGTCACGGTTTTAAGCGTGTGGATCTTTCCGAAGCCCACGGGACTGCCGAAGTTTTCCGAGGTCATGACCTCAAACCGCAGCGCGTACCTCCATCCGCAGTACGGTTCGGTCGACTGGATCGAGATTTTCAATCCGACCGACGCGGATATCGACCTGTCCGGCTACGGCTTTACGAACGATCTCAAGCACCACCAGTTCCGCTACCGCTTCCCGGACGGCGTCATTTTAAAGCCCGGCGCGTATCTCGTGCTCTACTGCACCGGCGGGACCGAGCAAAGTGACAGCGACCCGTTCTGCACCGGCTTCAACCTGTCCAAGGACGGCGAAAAGCTCTACCTCGTCACGCCCATGAAGGTCGAGGCGGACGAACTTGAGACGCCGCCGCTCGAAACGGATACAGCCTACGCAAGAACGGACACCGGGCGCTTCGCCGTGACCGAATACCCGACTCCGGGAGAGGCAAACCGCTTTGAATAACGTATTATTCTATTGCTCGCCGCTCGGCACGATGCGCATCACGGAGGAAAACGGCGCGCTCGTTTCGGCGGCATTTGTTGACGCCGCGCCGGAAACAGAACCGTCTTCGCCCGTGCTTGCGGAGACAAAGGCGTGGCTCGACCGGTATTTTCAGGGATGCGATCCGGGACCGGTCCCGCCGTGCGATCCGAAGGGCACGCCGTTTCAGAAGACGGTGTGGGACGCGCTGTCCGCAGTCCCGTACGGCAAGACCGTGACCTATGCCGGGCTTGCCGTTTCGATGGGTCTGACGTCCCGCTATGCCCGCGCGGTCGGAAGCGCATTGAACCGCAATCCGCTCCTCATTTTCATTCCCTGCCACCGCGTGCTCGGCGCAGACGGCTCACTCACCGGCTTCGCATACGGGATCGAACGAAAGAAAA
>CAMYWS010000206.1 GCA_947302865.1 uncultured Clostridia bacterium | reverse complement strand
CAAGGTTTGCCGCCTTCTTCAATACCGCCTGCACCTGCGCGCCGTACTTGCCGACAATGCCGAAATAGTACCGCCGCGCTTCGCACGCCCAATCCTCTTCGACGTCCAGCGCGCCGAACTTGCCGAAGCCGTCCGCCGAGAACAGGATCTTATCCTTCGTGTCGTAGGTCATGAGGACCTCGGGCCAGTGCACCATCGGCGCGGTCACGAACGCGAGCGTATGTTCGCCCAAAGCGAGCGTATCGCCCTCGCCGACCACCACGCGGCGATCCTCGAACTCCGTGCCGAAGAAATTCTTCATCATCGCAAACGCCTTCGCGGAAGCGACGATCTTCGCGCCGGGAAACTCCTTCGCAAACGTCATGATGTTTGCCGAATGGTCCGGCTCCATGTGCTGCACGATCAGATAATCCGGCTTTTTCCCATCGAGCGCGTTTTCGAGGTTGTCGAGCCATTCATGTTTGAAACGGGCGTCGACCGTATCGAATACGGCGATCTTCCGATCCATCACAACGTAGGAATTGTATGCCATGCCGTTCGGAACGACGTACTGTCCCTCGAACAGGTCGACCGCATGGTCGTTGACGCCGATATACAGCACGGTGTCGGTCACGTGATTCAGGTTCATAGGATACCTCCTGTACTATATTTCTTTGTCATCATATCATAAAACGCCCGCGGTTTCAACAGCCGCGGGCGATTTTATACAGATTCTGTGTTACATGCCGAAGATCCAGAGTTTCAGAACAGCCGCCGCTTCGCGAAGGTACATGCCGAACATATAGATCGGATACCCGTCCGAGCCCGCGACGCCGGTCGCGTGCATGCCGAGCATCGACGCCATCTTTTTTGCGCGGTAAAGGTGATACCCGCTTGAGACGACCGCGACGTTGCTGACGTCCCCGCCGTCCGTTTTGATGACCGCCTTTGAGAACGCGAGGTTCTCCTTTGTGGAGGTCGACTGATCTTCGACAAGGATGCGTTCCGGCGCAATCCCGTGTTTCTCGAGATACCTGCGCATACACTCGGCTTCGGAGATGTCGTCCCCCGCGCCCTGTCCGCCGCTGACCACGGCCTTCGTTTCCGGGTTTTCGTCGAGATACCGCGCCGCGCCTTCCAGCCGATGCTGCAGCGTGATCGACGGTTCCTCGCCGTAGACCGCCGCGCCGAGCACGATGATGTAGTCCGCGCCGGGATCCGGCTTGTCGACCGTCGCTTTGACGATCGGGATCTCGATCACAAGCAGCGCAGCGGCGCATAATCCGGCGATAACGGATACGGCAATTTTCACCGTTTTTTTGCAGAACCGGAAGACAAGCAGCATCCCGATGATCGCAAGCGGGACCAGGGACGCGATCTTGTACCCCGCCTGCGGAAAGAGCCACAGGAACGCCACAAAGACTAGCTCTGCCGCGATCACGATCCAAAGCATCCGATTCCGCTTCCACGCCCCGAACACGCCGAGCAAAAGGACGCCGACGGACAGGAACCGGTAGCGCGGATGGATACCGAACCAGATCGCAAGCGCGGTGCAGAGGATCAGAACGAGTCCCAGCGCGTGCCATACGGTAAAAGGTCGTTTTGTTTTCGGTCGATTTGTCTGTTCCATGGTGCTTCTCCCCGTTTTGATACCCATATCTTACCATGCAGATGCAACAGAATTGCGTCGAAACATTGAATAAATATGACCGCACAAAACGCGCGGTCATGTCTGTCGCCGGTTTTATTTTGCGGAGAGCGTTTCGTCGATCGCTTGCGCTGCGACCTTGCCCGCGCCCATTGCCGAGATGACCGTCGCCGCGCCCGTGACCGCGTCGCCGCCCGCCCAGACGTTTTCGCGCGAGGTCAGCCCGTTCTCTGTTACGATGATCCCGCCGTGACGATTCACTTCGAGCCCCGCGGTCGTGTTCTTGATCAGCGGGTTCGGGCTTGTGCCGATCGCAACGATGACCGTGTCCACGTCGAGCGTGAATTCGCTGTCCGGGATGGGCACGGGGCGTCTCCTGCCCTTCGCGTCCGGCTCGCCGAGCTCCATGCGGATGCAGCGCATGCCGGTGACGAAGCCGTTTTTCGGATCGCGCGGGTTTTCGGGATTGTTGAACCCGAGGATCTCCACGGGATTGTTCAGCAGCCGGAAGTCGATGCCCTCTTCCATCGCGTGCTCGACCTCCTCGCGCCGCGCGGGAAGCTCGTCCATGGAACGGCGATAGACGATGTACACATGCTCCGCACCGAGTCTCAATGCCGTTCTTGCCGCGTCCATCGCGACGTTGCCGCCGCCGACGACCGCGACTTTTCCGCCCTTCATGATGGGCGTGACCGGATCGTCAAGATATGCCTTCATAAGATTTGAGCGCGTAAGAAACTCGTTTGCGGAATACACGCCCTTTAAACTTTCGCCCGGAATGTTCATAAAGTTCGGCAGTCCCGCGCCGGAGCCGATAAAGACCGCTTCATAGCCCATATCGAACAACTCGTCGACCGTCAGCGTCTTGCCGATGACCACGTTTGTCTGCACGTCCACGCCGAGCTCCTTGAGCGTATCGACCTCTTTTGCGACGATCGCCTTCGGCAGACGGAACTCCGGAATGCCGTACACGAGCACGCCGCCCGCGGTGTGCAGCGCTTCGAATACGGAAACCTGATAGCCCTTCTTTGCAAGATCGCCCGCGCAGGTAAGCCCGGACGGACCCGAACCGACGATCGTGACCCTGTGTCCGTTCGGCGCGGGCGCGACGGGCTTTTCGGTCGTGTTCGCGTTATGCCGGTCCGCGACGAAGCGTTCCAGCCGTCCGATGCCGACCGGCTCGAATCTGATGCCCATCGAGCACTTGCTTTCGCACTGCGTTTCCTGCGGGCAGACACGGCCGCAGACGGCGGGCAGCGTCGAGGTTTCGTTGATGATCTGATACGCGCCTTCAAAATCGCCGTCCTTGATCTTCATGATGAAATCCGGGATATTGACGTTGACGGGACAGCCCGACACGCACGGACGGTTCCTGCAGTTTAAGCAGCGCTTTGCTTCCTCAAGCGCGATCTCGGCGGTATAGCCCAGAGCGACCTCGCTGAAGTTATGCGCGCGTACCTCGGGCGCCTGTGTCGGCATTTCGTGTTTTTTCGGATCCAGCGGCATATCAGTTCGCTCCTTTCAGCAGGTTGCAGGTCTCTTCGTGCGCGTGCCGTTCAAAGTCGAAATACATCCGCCCGCGGCTCATCGCCTCGTCGAAATCGACCTTGTAGCCGTCAAAGTCCGGTCCGTCCA
>CAMYWS010000205.1 GCA_947302865.1 uncultured Clostridia bacterium | reverse complement strand
ATCCGCAGCCGTACTTATGTTCATTCGACGATCTCTTCGAAGTACCGCGATCTGAACTCGGGCGATAAGGCGTCCTATGAGGCGGTCACGAGCGGTACGAAGGCGTCGCATGCCTGTATCCGACTTCTCGTGCCGGATGCGCGCTGGATCTTCTATAACATCTGTTACGGTACAAGGTGCGAGATCCGGAAGGGCAGCAAGAACGACGCCGAAATGCAGGCGATCCGTGAACAGATGCACTTTGCCGCATGGAAGGACAACGCGAACCTTTCCGTTGCGTTCACACCGTATACGGACAACTGGACCATCGAGGACGTTGCGCTCGACATGCCGTATGTGCACGCCACGCAGCCGCCGGTACCGAAAAGCTGACGCGATCGGTCTGTCGAATCGTTTCGACAGACCGTTTTTTCAAACCGTGCCAATGGATCAAAGATCCTCGCGCCCGTGAAGCTTTTTTCGTATTATTGAAACCGATGCGGACAGGCATTGCCGGTCCGCCTTGCTTTTTTCAGGCATGTTTTGATTCCCGTCGGCGTAAAATCCGACAGCAAGGAGGGGAATCGGAATGAAGCTTGACGAAATGAAGGTACAGTATGATAAAACCCGCGACGGATTCACAAAGGAATCATCGTTTGAAGTGAAACAGGAAAAACCGCTTCCGAAGGTCGACGTCTCCGGCATCGCTGTCAAGGTCGGCTTGTGCGCGGGCGTGCTTGCGCTTGCGTTCATCGTGCGCGCGTTCGGCGTCGGCGCACCGAAAACAGATGTCGCGGAAGCGTCGACGCATGCGGAGAACGCCGGAGAAGCGACCGAAGAACAGCCGGGACGGCTGAAATATGTCGACGCGACCGGTACAAAATGGGCGGCGCCGGTACGTTCGAACGACATTGAACTTTTGCGCGAAGGACAGCTTCTGCGCTTTACGGCGGGCTCGCCGGACGTCTTTGCCTGCATGGACGGCAAGGTGCTTGCGGTCGGATCGGACGAGACGCTCGGAAGCTACATCCGTATTCAGAACGAAGCCGACTGCGAGGCGTTCTATTACGGGTTCGATACGATCACGGTATCCGAAAACGCCGAAGTCAAAGCCGGCGACGCGCTCGGTACGGTCGGCGTGGGACGCAGCTTGTACCTGCGCGTGCTCGAGCAGGGCGCGCCGCAGGACCCGACCGCATATGTCGATCTGTCGCTGAGTCGCGGATGACGTTTTCCGTCGGCAGAACGGAGATCCGCGTCACGGCCGGCGCGATCCTGCTTTCGGCGTTCTGCGTGATCGCGGGGGAAGGCGAACGGCTTCTCGCGGCGGTCCTGTCGCTTGCCGTGCACGAAACGGCGCATCTGATCGCCGCCGCAAATCTCGGACTGCCCGCGGCCCGCGTGACGCTGTACCCGTTCGGCGCTGTCATGCGGCTCGATACGCAGCTTTCGGACGCGCGTGTGGAATGGATCGTCGCGGCGGCGGGACCGCTGGGCTCGCTGACATTTGCTGCGCTTCTGAAGCTGCTTGAACCGGCTTTGCCCGCGGACACATGGATCGCCGGCATGACCGGAACGAATCTTGCGATCGCGCTTTTCAATCTTCTGCCTGCTTTTCCTCTGGACGGCGGGCAAATCTTTCGCGCATTGCTCTGCCGCGTCGCAAAAGAACGTACCGCTCGGACCGTTCTGTTCGCGTTCACCATACTGATTTCGCTCGTCATGGCAGGATTCGGCGCATATCTCGCGCTCCGCGGAGTGCCCGCGTGGACGCTGTTTATGATCCCGCCGTTTCTCATTGCGTCTGCTGTTTCCGAATGGCGCATGCCGGACGCGGGGATCGTTTCCCGCGTGATAGGACGCAGCGCCGACTTACGCGCAGGGATCGCGCAAAAGGCGCAGATCATCGTACTCTCCGAATACGCAAGCGTAGGAACCGCGCTTTCGACGCTGTCCGTTTCGCGCTTTACGATCCTGCGCGTGCAGCACGGGACGGGCTTTGTCGAACTGAACGAGACCGCGCTTCTGGACGCGGCGGCAAAGCACGGAACGCGCATCCCTTTGAAGACCGTAATTTCACGATTGACCGATGGGAAATGACGTGTTATAATTTATAAGTTAAAGTATGCAATCGTAAAGGAACAGAGGATCATTGGACGATTGGACGCTGGATCTGCTGCTGAGCCGTGTGGAAAAGCCCGCGCGCTATCTCGGCAGCGAATGGAATATGGAACGCAAGGAAGTCTATGACTTCCGCTTTGCGCTGTGCTTCCCGGACGTGTACGAGATCGGCATGTCGCACCTCGGCAGCCGTATCCTGTACCGCGTGCTGAACGATATGGACGGCGTTTACTGCGAACGGGCTTACGCGCCGTGGACGGACATGGAGCAGGCGCTCCGCGAGATGCATGAACCGCTCTTCACGCTCGAAACGAAGTCGCCTCTCAAAGCGTTCGATATCGTCGGGTTTTCGCTCCTTTACGAAATGTGCTATACGAACGTGCTGACGATGCTCGACCTTTCCGGCATCCCGTTTCTTGCCGAGGACCGCGACGAAACGTATCCGCTGATCGTGGCGGGCGGACCCTGTACCGTCAATCCCGAACCCGTTGCGGAGATCGTCGACGCGATCCTTCTGGGCGACGGCGAGGAGCTTGAGCCGGAGCTGGTCGAATGTGTGCGCAAAGCAAAGCGCGACGGCGTCTCAAAGACGGAGCTGCTGGAACGGCTTGCCGAGATCGAGGGCGTATACGTGCCGTCGTTCTACCGTCCCGTGTACGAAGACGGGCGGTACGCGCGTACGGAACGGTTGTATGCGAACGCGCCGGAGCATCCGCGCCGCAGGGTCGTTCGCGATCTCGACACCGCGCAGTACATCGGACGTCAGCTCGTTCCGCATATGCAGATCGTTCATGACCGCGTCGCCGTCGAGGTCATGCGCGGCTGCACGCGCGGGTGCCGCTTCTGTCAGGCGGGGTATATCTACCGTCCCGTCCGCGAGCGCAGAATGGAAACGCTGCTCAACCAGACGCGTGACCTTGTCCGCTGCACCGGCTATGACGAGGTTTCGCTGCTCTCGCTGTCGACGGGCGACTATTCCGAGCTGCACGAACTGCTGCCGCGGATCATCGACGACATGGCGGAGCAGAAGGTCTCGGTATCGCTGCCGTCGCTGCGCATCGATTCGCTTCTGAAAGACGATCTTGAAAAGATGCAGACGGTCCGAAAAGGCGGACTGACCTTTGCGCCGGAAGCGGGCACGCAGCGCATGCGCGACGTCATCAACAAGA